>JALQYL010000013.1 GCA_023254135.1 Ilumatobacteraceae bacterium
GTTGCGCTGAGCAAAGCCGATTTTGCGAAGTGGGTGGCAAACCAATTGAAGCCATACACACCTCCTGCAGAAAATACGCTTGCCAAAGAAGGCGAAACCGTGTTCATGAACCAGTGTGTGCGATGCCATCAGGTGAACGGTATGAAGCGTGCCGATGGCACACCCGTAATCGCTGCTCCTGATGAAAACATTGTTTCGGGCGCTGCACCAAACCTGTCGCACCTTATGAGTCGCAATACGTTTGCTGGTGCAACATTTGATTTGCTGAATAAGTCTTGCCGTGAAGATGTGTGGACTGCCGACTCTGAGTCGTTTGGCGCCAAGTATTTAAGCGGAGTGAGCGAAGACTGTTTGAACCAAAAAGATTTGCGTGGCTGGTTGCGCAACGCTCCAGCAATGAAGCCGATGTATGCGAACCCGGCATTGCTCACCAGCACAGGTGGCAAGTATCGCGGTATGCCAAATCTTGGACTCACAGAAGCAGACATTGAAAAACTTGTTGCCTACCTGTTGACGCTGAAGTAATTAGGGAGAATCATGGCCATTATTGAGCGTTCGATTACCACCACAGAAGCCTTTTCAGTAGCAACGCCCAGCACATCGCTTGGTGCGCTGAAGCGTCCAGTTTCCTCAACTGGCTGGAAGTCGTGGTTGTTCACGGTTGACCATAAAAAGCTTGGCATCATGTACTCGGCTGCAGCACTGTTCTTTTTTATTGTCGGCGGACTTGAAGCTGTTCTTATTCGTCTGCAGCTTGCTGCTCCAAACGGAAAAGTTTTGAACGCAGACTTGTACAACCAAATGTTCACCATGCACGCCACCACCATGGTGTTCTTGTTCGCCATGCCGATGGCCGGTGCGTTTGCCAACTACTTCTTGCCTCTGCAAATTGGCGCACGCGACGTGGCCTTCCCACGTCTCAACGCACTGTCGTTGTGGTTGCTCGTTGTTGGTGGCCTCGTACTCAACGCTTCGTGGTTCCTTGGTGGCGCCGCAGACGGTGGTTGGTTCATGTACGCACCTAACTCTGGTCCTATTTTCTCGCCAAGCCATGGCGTTGACTTCTGGGTACTAGGTCTTCAGGTGGCGGGTATTGCATCACTGATTGGTTCCATCAACCTCATCGTCACCGTGCTCAACATGCGCGCACCTGGCATGTCATTCATGAAGATGCCTGTGTTCACGTGGATGATTCTTGTGGTGCAGTTCCTCTTGGTGTTCTCACTTCCCGTTATCACCGTGGCACTCGTTCTTCTCATGTTCCAGCGCTCGTATGGTGCAACATTCTTCGATGTATCGCAGGGTGCTGACCCACTGCTGTGGCAGCACTTGTTCTGGATCTTCGGACACCCCGAGGTGTACGTGCTGATTCTGCCGGCGTTCGGCATTATCTCTGAAGTACTCCCCACCTTCGCTCGTAAGCCACTCTTTGGTTATCCATTCGTGGTTTTCTCGGGTGCATCAATTGGTCTCGTTGGCTTCGGTGTGTGGGCTCACCACATGTTTGCTTCCGGTCTCGGACCCGTATCCGTGGCTGTGTTTTCCATCGCCACCATGGCAATCGCAATTCCTACAGGCGTGAAGATCTTCAACTGGTTGCTCACCATGTGGGGCGGCAAGATTTGGTACACCTCGGCAATGAAGTTCGCCATCGGACTCGTGGTGTTGTTCACCATCGGTGGACTCTCAGGTGTTACTCACGCCGTTGCACCATCTGACACTCAGCAAACAGACACCTACTACATCGTTGCTCACTTCCACTACGTGTTGTTTGGTGGCATGGTGTTCGGTTTGTTCTCTGGTTTCTACTTCTGGTGGCCAAAGGTGTTCGGCAAGATGTTGAACGAGAAGCTTGGCTCTTGGAACTTCTGGCTCATGGTGATTGGTATGAACCTCACCTTCGGACCTATGCACATTCTCGGATTGCAGGGCCAGCCACGTCGTATGTACGTATGGACAGAGGCACGTGCCGGAGAAGGATTCTTCAACCTTGGCTTCTGGAACTTGGTGGCCTCAATTGGTTCTTTCATTCTCGCCTTCGGTGTTCTCATGTTCCTCATCAACGTGATTCACACGGCTCGCAAGGGCAAGCAGGCTCCTGCAGACCCATGGGATGCACGTACTCTCGAATGGCTCACCACGAACCCACCGAAGCCTCACAACTTCGATCGCATCCCTGTTGTGCATCACCTGGACGAGTTTTTCCATCGCAAGTATGAGTCGGACCCTGTAACGCACAACATGCGCCAAGTCGCCACAGGCGAAGAGCTGGTGCGTGCGGAAGAAGCTGCGGCTGACGCACACATTCACTTGCCATCGCCTTCCTATTGGCCATTGGTGCTTGCAGTGGGCGTCGGAATTTTGGGAATGGGCATCATCTACGGAGCACCAATCATGGTTGTGGGCGGCGCGGTAGTGCTTCTCGCTTCGTATGGCTGGGCACTTGAACCTTCCACAGCAGAAGACATTGATTTTGCATCACCATCTGATGGTGGGCACACGAAGGAGATTGCTACACATGGCTGAGACAGCAACCCACGCTGACCAGGCTCATCACAGCTCAACTGGTCTTTCCAACAACAAGTTGGCCATGTGGCTCTTCTTGGGTTCGGAATGCTTGTTGTTTGGCGGACTCATCTCCACCTACATGCTGTACCGCGGTCGTGTTATCACCGGACCTCGTCCAAACGCAATCTTCGATATTCCGTTCACCTCGGTGAGCAGTTTCGTGCTTCTTATGTCGTCACTCACCATGGTGTTGGCAGTTACTTCTGCACAACGCAAGGATGACTCCCGCACAAACTTGTGGCTTACGGTGACCGCTTTGTTGGGAGCGACATTCATCGGCGGTCAGGTCTATGAATTCACCACCTTCTATCGCGAAGGTCTCGGCTTCACCACAAGCCTCTTCGGTTCCAGCTTCTACTCACTCACCGGTTTCCACGGCGTGCACGTGTCATTGGGCATCATTCTTCTCTTGTCACTTGTGGGCATGATCAAGAAGAACAAGATCACCGGCAACAAGGCAGAAGTGGTTGAACTCATCGGTCTTTACTGGCACTTCGTGGACATCGTGTGGATTGTCATCTTCACGCTCGTCTACCTGATCCCATCCTGATCAAGGGGAAACAATGAGCACTACAGCTGAGCATCACGAACACGGATTGTCCGATTCGGGTTACGTAAAGATCGCACTCATTCTTGCTGCCATTACGGCGCTCGAAGTTTCCACGTACTACGTGGACTTCGGACCGCTCTTCATGCCAGCCCTCATCGTGATGATGATCGTGAAGTTCGTCATGGTTGTTTCGTACTTCATGCACTTGAAGTTCGACAACAAGCTTTTCAGCTTCCTGTTCTATGTTGGCCTTGGCCTGGCGTTGTTTGTGTACTTCGCCGCATTGGCAACCTTCAAGTTCTTCATCGCCTAGTCGAGTGAGATAGGTCAGCCGTGCTGATCGCCGCAATTACCCCCACAGCCAACCCCAATCCCTGGCGTTGGCAGCCGCACCCAGAAGTGTGGTTGCTGGTCATCGGATTGGTTGTTGCGTTTGTGTACGCCGTTCGCGTGCTCGGTCCCCAGGTGGCACCCAAAGGTCAAGTGATCTCCAAGAAGCAAACGTGGACGTTCGTGCTCATGATCACGCTGTTGTGGCTGGGTAGCGACTGGCCCATGCACGACATTGCCGAGGAATATTTGTATTCCGTGCACATGGTGCAGCACCTCATCATGTCCTACTTCATCCCACCACTGGCTCTGTTGGCAACACCCGAATGGCTGTTCCGTTTGCTGATAGGAGAGGGTCGCACCCAAAAGGTGGTCAAATTCCTCACGAAGCCCGTTGTGGCTGCCGTGGCCTTCAACGGCGTAGTGATGATTACCCACATTCCGCAGGTGGTGAATAGAAGCGCTGCGGGCGGACCATTGCACTACTCCATCCACGTGCTCATCGTGGTGGTGGGTCTCATGTTCTGGATGGGTATTTGCAGTCCTGCCCGTGAATATCAGCTCAGCAACGGCGGAAAGATGATCTATCTCTTCTCCACCTCGCTCATCCCCACTATTCCGGCTGGCTGGCTCACCTTTGCAGAGGGCGCGGTGTACAAGCACTACGACACCAATGTGCGCGTATGGGGAATGTCCGTACTCAGTGACCAACAGGCCGCGGGCGGAATCATGAAATTGGCCGGATCCCAGTTCATGTGGATTCTCATCATCTTCATCTTCTCTCGTCGCTTCATGCGCGGCTTCTATGCACAGCAGTCGTACGTGCACGACAGCCAGATGCCCGACACAGAGATTGTCGGAACAGAACCGCCACTCATGTACTCAGATGTTGAGAAGGCATTCGAACGGGTGAAGCCACCCTCTGAGGATTAGCTCCAGCGAAAGCGCTTCGCGGCGATAGCGGGAGCCAACACACCCCACGCTGTCAACACACCACATGGCATGAGCAACGCTCCACCATCATTGTTGAGAGTGGTGCGCAATAGATCTGCGAGTGCAGTGGAGGGCAATGCTTGTGCTGCATTGCCCAAGAACCCTGGCAGTGAGTCACGCGGAATAATCATTCCGCCCAGCAACAACAAGATGAGGTACAAACCATTTTGTGCTGCGAGATTGATCTCTGCACGCAGTCGTCCGGACAACAACAATCCAATCCCTGCAAAAGATGCAGTGCCCAAGAGTATGACACCGAGCGCCAATGGCCATTGAGAGCCCACCACGCGCCAGTCAAGTAGATACGCAAGTGGCAGCAACACAAGAACTTGAATTACTTCCACAACGAACACACTCAGCACTTTGGCAATGACCAATTCGCCGCGTGTGAGCGGAGTGGCACCGAGTCGTTTGAGTACAAGGTATGAACGCTCAAAACCGGTGGCAATACCAAGACTCACCATTGAGGTGGACATGATGGCAACCGCCAGTACACCGGGCACCAGGAATCGAATCGGGTCTGTGTCACCCGATGGCAGTACGTCAACCGAGCCAAAAAAACCCAATAAAATCAGGGGTATTACGAGGGTCAGCAGAAGTTGCTCACCATTACGAGCAATCAGCATGAGCTCTGCTCGAAGTTGTGTGCGTACACGCTTCATCGGGCACCTCCTGCTATGCGACGGTAGGCGTCTTCCAAGGATTCCATTCCCAGGTCGATTCCTGACAACGGATACCCCTGGGCACTGAGCCATGACGTAATTCGAGCCACCATTTGCGGCGTGGATTCAGAGGCCACTTCATAGCGGCCTTCACCCAATGCCTTCACTGGACTTCCGGCAGCAATCGCGATATCTGCAGTGGCGATTCCGTCTATTGACGTGAAGCGCAGGTGTTTGCGCACGTTCAGCAGGGTGGAAATTTCGCCTGATGCGACCACTTGTCCATCCTTGAAGAACACAGCATGAGCGGCGACCCTTTCGGCCTCGGACATTTCGTGCGAGGCCAACACAACGGTGGTTCCACGTTGCGCAAGGTCATTGATGATGCCGCGAATCACATCGCGACCTTCAATATCAACACCTGAACTGGGCTCATCAAGAAAAACCACTTCAGGATCCGCAGCAAGCGCTAACGCCAACGAAACGCGTTGTTGTTCTCCGCCCGACAAACGCCGCCATGTGCCTTTGGCGCGTGAGGTGAGACCCACACGCTCCATCAACTCTGCGCCATTCACGCCCTTGCCATGCAATGCACAGAAGTGTGCAATCACGTCGCGCACGCGGGCACTGGGGTACACGCCTCCACCTTGCAGCATGACGCCCATGCGCTGGGTGAGTTCACGATGTTGCGATGCGGGGTTCAGACCCAACACGCGAACGGAGCCAGAACTTGCGCTCCGAAAGCCCTCGCACACCTCAATGGTGCTGGTCTTCCCTGCGCCATTGGGCCCCAGAATCACGGTGACCGCACCAGTGGGGGCGGTGAACGACACGTCGTTCACCGCGGTGAGGTCGCCGTATCGAACAGTGAGATTTTCCACCACAACGGACATGTCTCAACACTACGAAACGAAATACCACTCAGGGCGGGAAAGGGCAGACAGGTAGCCTGAAATCCTGTGATTGATGTCCGCCTTCTCCGTACCAACCTCGATGGTGTCAGGGCTGCCCTGGCACGTCGTGGGAAGCCAGATTTGCTCACCCAGGTCGATGAGGCTGTTGCTCTCGACTTACGTCTTCGCGAGATCGCTAATGAGCGCGACGCCATTAGAGCTGCCGTCAACGACCTGTCCAAGCAAGTGGGTCAGTTGCGCAAGGACAAGAAAGTGGAAGAGGCCGAGGCTCTGCAAGAGCAAAGCCGTACCCACGGAGAGCGCGAAAAGGTGCTGCAGGGCGAAGTGGAAACCATCGAGGCGTCACTGCGTCAGATCATGCTTCGCATTCCCAACTTGCCGCACCCCGATGCTCCAGATGGAGCAGGCGACCACGAGAACCCCATCGTCAAGGGTCCCATCAATATGCCGGCATCGTTCGGTGAGCACCAGCGAGTTGCGCACTGGGATACCGCCAAAGATTTGGGAATTCTCGACAATGAGCGAGCCACCAAGATTGCCGGAGCCATGTTCACTATGCAACGCGGGTTGGGAGCCACGCTCGCGCGTGCACTGTGCCAGTTCGCATTGGACCGTAATGCCGACGCCTTTGAAGAAATTCGTCCGCCCAGCTTTGTCACCACCGCAACGCTCACAGCCACTGGGCACTTGCCAAAGTTCGCTGACGATGCATACGCGATTGAGCGCGATGACTTGTGGGCCATTCCCACCGCCGAAGTTCCACTCACCTCGTTGCATGCCGGTGAGGTTCTTGATGAGGCCGAATTGCCCGTACGCCTCATGGCATACACACCGTGTTATCGCCGCGAAGCTGGTTCTGCCGGTCGCGACACACGCGGCATGTTGCGTGCCCATGAATTCGACAAGGTGGAAATTCTGGCTATTGCACGCCCGGAAGATGCACCCGAGTTGTTGAACGAGTTGGTGTCGCGCGCTGAAGCTCTTATTTCTGCGTTGGAACTGCCGTATCGAATCATTGAAATTTGCACCGGAGACATGGGCGGAAGTCATCACCGCAGTTTCGACATTGAGGTGTACGCACCCGGTTGTGATGCATGGCTTGAGGTGAGTTCGGTGTCGTGGTTCTCGGATTATCAAGCGCGCCGCGCCGATATTCGTTTCAAGCGCACGGGTCAAAAGGGAACAGAAATCGCCAACACACTGAATGGTTCTGCACTCGCTGTACCGCGCGTGTGGGCGGCCATTTGTGAGAATCATCGTCAGCCAGACGGCAGTGTACGAATTCCCGATGTGCTGTTGCCGTACATGCGCGGCGTCACTCACATCACACCCAAGGCGTAGCGCACATGGGCATTGCTGATCGCAGACTTCAGTATGAAACTGCAGGTCTCGATATTGACGACCTTGACCCCAATCCCGTTACTCAATTGAATCTTTGGTACCACCAAGCAGAGGAAGCAGGAGCAGCTGAGCCCAACGCAATGGTGGTGTCCACCATTGGTGAAAATGGTTTTCCTGATGCTCGCGTGGTTCTCGCTCGTGATATTTCGGAGAATGGCATCACCTTTTTCACCAATCGCGAAAGTGCGAAAGGTGCGCAGATTGCAGCTAATCCCAAGGCATCAGCAACATTCGCCTGGCTGCAACTACATCGGTCAGTTCGAGTTCGTGGATCCATTTCGTTGGCTACGGATGCTGTGAGCGATGCATATTTTGCTTCACGGCCTCGCGCATCTCAGATTGGTGCTTGGGCATCGCCACAATCGGAGGCAATCGGCAATCGTGAACAACTCAATGACTTGGTGGAGGAGTACTCCGAAAAGTTTGACGGAATCGATGTGCCGCGTCCACCACATTGGGGTGGTTACGTATTGTCCATTGACTCCATTGAGTTTTGGCAGGGTCGCCCCAGTCGTTTGCACGACCGATTCTTGTACACACGACACAACAACGTGTGGCGCGCAGTTCGTCTCGCTCCGTAAGTGATGCCATTAGTGCTGCCAGGTGGTGGCACTGTCTACCAACGCATCAATCAGTGATTCTGTATGAGGTGTGAGCCCCGGGCCTTCCCAGTCCCACCACAGAGGACTCGAACCACGTACACGAGGTGGAAGTTCCAACTGAACTCCAGCATGTTCCACCACATTCACCGGATTGTCCTGGTGCATGCCACGCAAGTTGTTCGGGATTGCGTCAATGTCATCAAGAATGTCGTACGCAGGCAAATGACGTCGTAAGTGATCGCCTACGTGCGTTGCCAAACGACGATTGCGACCACCCAATAGCAACGAGGTGAAGAAACCAGCTCTGCCGAAACCATGCACCGTGACCACGATGTTCACGTGTGAGAGAAACTGGGCAAGTAACGGTGATTGATCTGCTGTCACGCGATGCGAAGGAATATGCCACTCAAGGTTGTCGGGCAATTGAATGCCGTAATACGAAGCACCAGCGCGCTCGGCAGCACGACTGGCAATCACATCGGTGACTTCCTCTAATGCTCCGCCGTGGAAGGCCATGAATCCGAATTGCGAACGAAGTGTGCAGTGCTCGTGCACGTCCTCAAATGCGAGAAGCTCTGATAGTTCCATCGCAGTTACTGCTTCTGCGTACGACGGCTATACAAGATTGCACCGGCGATTATGGCAATGAATACGAGAGCCAAAGGAAGTGCGCCACGCTGCTGCAAGAAGTCAGCAACGCTTGTTTGCCATGATTCAACACGGCTCACTACACCGTCAGAATCGCGTTCAGTGATAGCGCCAAACCAATACCAACTGAGGTACACGCCGGTAAGGACCACGAATACTGCGGAGACCCGATCAAACCACGGCAGTCCGCGTTTGAGAGCGCCCACCAATCCCACTCGTGCAAAAGCCAATGCAACAGTGAGAGAAGTAACGAGAAGTCCCATTCCTGCGCCGTAGAGAACAATGCTGATGACGCCACTTGCAAAGCCATTGCGGTTGACTGAACCCAGAATCACCGAGATCAGCAATCCAATGGTGCAGCCAATGGAGGCAATGGCGTACACCACGCCGAACATCACCATGTTCCATACGGTGCGCTTTCGCTGCACCGATACATCTGGTTGCGCCACTGGGGGCTTCCACCCGCGGAACATGGCAATACCCATCACGATGAGCCCAATGCCAATAACCAAAGCCGCGTACTTTGCATTGTCGCGAATCACCGTGGTGAATGCGCGCGAGATAATGCCCACCACAATGAACAAGCCAATGAATCCAGCAGATACTGACGATCCAACAGTGAGCGAACGACGCAATGTGGTCATCGGAGATTCTTCATCACGGCCGAGCTCAATGCCCAGGTAGTAGATGAGGTAGGTGGGCAACAACACGAACCCGCAAGGGTTCACTGCGGCCATCACTCCCAGGAGGAAGCTGTATGCAAAGTTTCCTTCGAGTGCAATCAATTCTGTGCTCCAGCGCTCACTAATTCATTTTCTATGTCTGAAGCTTTCACCTCGCCGGCGAATCGCTTCACAATGACACCGTCGCCGTTCAGGATGAAAGTTGCGGGGAAATTTGCAACACCAGCTGCTGCTACTTGCTCACCATCGTTATCCAAGTACGTGGGATAAGTGATCCCATACTTCTTCATGAACGCCTGCGCTGAAGTAGTGGTGTCGTTTGGGTTAATGCCTACGAAGTCCACGGTGTTCGCAAACTTCTTCGATGCCGCAGTGAGCACAGGCATTTCTCGTTTGCATGGTTCGCACGTGGAAAACCAGAAGTTCACCACCATGTAGCGACCAGAGGGAGCAATCGTGCCCTTTTCTCCGGTCGCTACATCGGTGAGTTCGACGAACTGGAATGTCTTACCCGTGTTCTTGGCATTGGTGCCAAGAGTGGGGAAGGGCTGTGTTCCAGGATTCGTGAGATTGGCGTCAACGCCGTCGGAGGATCGACTGAGAGTCCACCCCCCGACAACGCTGACAAGTAGTACAAAGAGTGGAACCGCAAGAACTGTTTTTCGCCGGTTCCACGTCATGTACTCAGGCTACGAGGTGCCGTGGAATTGGTACCTCATCGATGACAGCAGCGGGTCGCGTCTTCACGGGTGGCCTGCCACGAGGGCGCCGCACGGCGGCAATTCTGCCCATTTCTAGTTCTTCTCCGCCCCAGACACCCCATGGCTCCTCTCTCTCGAGAGCGCCTCTGAGACATTCGGCACGACCCGTGCACTTCGAACAAATAGCTTTGGCGCGCTGGATATCCACCCATTCCTCAGAGAAGAACAAGTAGCTCAAGGTGCCGTTGCCATCGGAGCAACGCTTTGCTGAGATTGCCATTGGCTCTTCAACGAGGGCAACTCCGCCCATATCGATGTTGATCTTTGTGTACATATTTCTTCTTCCTTCTGAATAGTTGGGGAGATCTTGAGAGAGTTCGGACAAAACAAAAAGGCCGCCTGGGTTGGGAACCCGGCGGCCTCTGGCGAGAAGTTGTGTGAACTGGTTAGTTCACAACCCCACTGGGCTGCCGGGTGAAACGCTTATTGGAATGCTTCACGACCGACGGAGACCACATGGCGAACGCACGGGTGGTCACCGCTGACGCATAGACGACCGCCACGGCGACTGCCGTGGTGGTGGTAAACGCGGTGGTGAAATTCGTACGCATGAGGTTCCTAGGAAACCATCTTTTGTTGCTCTCGTCAACCGATTTAATAAATCCCTTTATTTCCAAGGGTTTCCGCTCATTGGATTGACGCACCCGTCTCCTAAATTGAAGGTCATCTTCCCCAAGAATTACTGACAACTTGGGGGAACCATGCCCACTGGCGTCTATATCGACGGCCTCAATCTCTATTACGGAGCACTTCGCGGCACGTCATACAAGTGGCTTGATCTAGAGAAGCTTGCGCGACGACTGTTGCCTCACGATGACATTGCGTTCATTAGATACTTCTCTGCACGGGTGAGTGCCCGCTTTGGTGAAGTCGATTCTCAGGTTCGACAATCTGTCTATCTCCGAGCGCTCCAATCCAACCCGCTTATTCATGTACATCTCGGATATGTGAAACAAAAGGAAAGAAAACTTCCACTCTCAAGCAACAAAAGTCACCCGTTGGAAATGGTGCTGGTGATTATTGACGAAGAAAAAGGTTCCGATGTCAGCCTTGCATCACATCTATTGAACGACGCACATCATCAAAGAATTGACAAGGCATTGTTGGTTACTAATGACGGCGACTTTAAAGAAGCAATACGTCTCGCTCGTGAAACTGGCATTGAGGTAGGAGTCGTGGCACCTTGGAAGTTTCCAGCAAACAAACACCTTCAAGAAGTTCTCTCCTTCGAAATTCCCTGGAGACCAGAAATTCTCAAAAAATGCCAAATGAATCAAAGTGTTCGTGATGCAAAGGGTCGGGAGGTGAGCAGACCAAAGGCGTGGAAATAAACACAGAGACCCACCTCTTTCGAAGTGGGTCTCGCTCTTGTTCTCAACATCGGAACAAGTAATACGAGAGTCACATTACCGATGCGGTGCGTCATTTTCAATGGGGATAGCGTTGAGGGCATGACGTTTCGCGAGGCTGCTCTCTCATTTGAGATGGTGCCGCGAATCGGAGTCGGGCGCGAGTTCACTGCTCGTCGCCGCGTTCGCTTAGGCGATGCAACTCCCAATGGGCGCCTTCGGCTTGATGCCGCCGCTCGCTACCTGCACGATGTGTCGAATGATGACACTCGAGATGCAGCGTGGAGCGATGGTGATTGGTGGGTAGTCCGTCGCACCGTGTTCGATGTGCATCGCTTTCCGAACTATCTCGAAGAGATTGATCTCACCACATGGTGCGGTGGTGTTGGCTCGCGTTGGGCTGAGCGACGAACGCAGATGTGCGCTTTAGATGGCGAAGTTCTTATTGATGCAGCTGCGCTGTGGGTGCATGTTGATTCAGAAACCCTCATGCCTAGTCGTGTTCCGGAAGACGTGACCGAGACATTGACTGTGTCATCGGGAGGGCGCGAAGTGGGCGCAAAACTATTGCTGAAGTCAAAACTCTTTGCTGAGAATCGATCCGTGAAAGAAGGATCGTGGCCGTTGCGCTTCAGCGACTTTGACGTGGTGAAACACATGAACAACGCCGCGTATTGGGAGATGGTGGAAGAGCATCTTGCTTCGCACACCGACCTACGTGAACCGCTGCGTGCAATTGTTGAGCACATTGTGCAAGTAGAACATGGTCAACAATTAGTGCGTCGCATGGACGACACGATTGAAGACCTGGATCTGCAATTGATGGTGGGTGACACCGTGCACGCCGCCATGTGGTGCGGCAAAACCGCCTAAAGACTCAGTCTTTAATTACGTATTCAAAAGTGCCGTCGTTATCACGACGTTCAAAATCACCCAGAATGCGTAGGTGTTCGAGGTGTGCGTATGCCTCACTGTCAGCCATCGCACCTTGTGCGCGTGGTGAAAAGAGATGCTGGGCAAAATCCATCACCGTTGCAGGCTTGTTGAACTCAATGCTCACATCGCGCAGTTTTTGCAATCGCTCTGCATGGTGATCCTTGATTTGTTGCACGCGCTCACCTGTGTTGGTGAATGGATTGCCATGTGCAGGCAATGTGACATTCACCTGGTCGGCAAAACGGCCCACTTTGTCTAGTGAATCAAAGAACAACGTGAGTGGGTCACCATGTGCGGTGAGTCCACTGATGTGCGGAGTGATGGTGGGCAACACATGGTCACCGCTAAGGAGAGTGCCTGTTTCAGGGTCGAAGAGACATAGGTGATCATGTGTGTGTCCGGGAGTGTGAATGGCCATCCAGTCACGCCCTGCGAACTTCATGCGATCAGATTCATGCAGGCGAACTGATGGGGTGGGCACGCGCATGAGCTTTGGAAATGTCTTGCCTATACGAAGACGAACACGACGCTGCCACGGCACATCCATTGCAGGTCCACCCCATGGTGGAGCATCAAACGGACTGCGCATCATCATGGCGAGTTCTTCTGCATCCACATCTGGCGGTTCGGTGGGGTCGTAAAACGTGCGGAACAAACGATGCGTAATGATGTCGGCGCCGGTCTCGCTACGAATGCGCGCTGCGCCGCCGTAATGGTCGGGGTGGCTGTGCGTGACAATGACAGAGTGCACGCGCTTGAGCGGCACGCCGATTTCTGCCAGACGTTTGTTGATAGCTGTCCAAGACTCTTTCGTGGGAAGACCTGGATCAACCACGGTGACTCCACGGTCGTCTTCCATCACGTACATATTCACGTGACCAAGACCCGTGATATTTGCCGGCAACTGCGTGCGCAGAACGTTCGGCGCTACTTCTGTGATTTCGTCAGTTGCTTGCAACTGTTCAGATTTCACCGGACGCGACGCCTCGCCACTCATTTTGGAGACTTCTTCGTTTCTTCTGAAGTTCGAAATACTTTGTCTCTGTAGAACTTCAACTCAGCAACGCTGTCGCGAATGTCATCCATGGCGCGATGCGTGGTGCCTTCGCTCTTTGGACGTGCGTGTTCAAGACCGGGATTCCATCGCTTCACCAATTCCTTCACAGTGGACACATCAACGCAGCGGTAGTGCAACCAGTTCTCGATATCTGGCATGTACTTGGCAAGGAATGTGCGATCGGTGCGAATGGAGTTGCCGCACAGTGGAATTTTCATTGGCTCGGGGCTGTATTCCTTGATGAAGTCAAGAGTCTTCTGCATGGCCTCGGCCTCGGAAATAGTGGACGTCTTCATCATCTCGAGAAGGCCAGAGGTGGTGTGCATATTGGTGACGAAGTCATCCATGTGCACCAGTAGTTCTGCGGGCTGAGCAATCACCAAATCGGGTCCCTCGGCGATGATGTTGAGGTCATCATCGGTGACCAGGGTGGCGATTTCCACGATGACATGAATGTCGGGGTTAAGACCCGTCATCTCCAAGTCCATCCAAATCAGCATTTCTCCAATCTATTCGGCGCGCATGATTCGGCAGGCAGTGGGAAGCCGACCTAGCGTGTGTGCGTGCCCGACATTCAGATCATGCGTCTTGACAAAGACTTGCCATTGCCTCAGCAGGCGCATGTTGGCGACGCTGGACTTGACCTCTATGCAGCAATTGATGGTGTTTTGTCTCCAAATGGAGGGCGACTCCTCATTCCAACCGGGCTCGCACTGGCAATTCCACTTGGATACGCGGGTTTCGTGTTGCCTCGCAGCGGACTTGCACTGAATCATGGCATCAGTGTGGTGAATGCACCAGGCCTCATTGATTCTCACTATCGAGGCGAATTGAAGGTAGTGCTATTGAACACCGACCCCATTCGCCCGTATCACGTGCATCGCGGAGATCGCATTGCACAAATCGTTATTCAACGCGTGGAGGATGTGTCCTGGGTTGAAGTTGATGCTCTCGATGAGAACAATCGTGGCGGAGGGTTCGGCCACTCGGGTCGCTGATCACTTCTTCGGTAGACGAATCGAAAGAACGCCTTCTTCGGTGAGGCGCTCCACCTCTTCATGCGATAGTCCGGCAAGGCGTGACAACACTGCCTCATTGTCCTCACCGCGGAACTTCGGAATACCTCGAATTCCTGTGTCAGAACCTGAGAACATCCACGGGGCATTTGGCACTCGGAATGAGGACCCCGAACGATCGTCTGCATGCACAATGACATTGCGATCTTTCGCCCACTCTGTGTTGGCCAGTTCATCCATGGTGCGCACAACACCCATTGCAAGGCCAGCCTCCGCCATCACGTCTTCCGCCTCTTGCGCCGTGAGTACTTTCGCCCATTCACGCAGTTCGTTTTGCAGCGCAGGCAAGTTTGCGAGGCGAGATGTCACATCGGCAAAGCGAGGATCGTCGTACATGTGCGGACGCTTCATGGCGTTCACAAACATGTCGAACGTGCCGCGTTCTGCAGGGTGACCGCTCACCACAATTTGCTGACCGTCTTTGCTCTCCAGAATTGGGTAGTCACCGGGCTGGAATGAACGAATTTGATCATTCGGGACATCCCCTTGAAACAGTTCATTTTGCACGTGTTCGTTCACGTACAACATGGTTTGTGCCATGGACACATCGATGTATTGGCCCTCACCCGTTGAAGTGCGCTGATACAACGCTGCAAGCACCGCTGCAGCGGTCTCCATGCCGGTGTACACGTCTGCGTGGCTGTGCGGATCATTTGTGGGAAACACTCCACGTGCTCGAGCTTGCAGTCCGGTGAGGCCCGTCTCGGCATTGACCACGGTTGCGTATGCGCGGCGGTGCATCCATGGACCGCTGTTGCCGTAACCGCTGATGGCGGCATAGATGAGTCGTGGATTGATGGCCGACAACACTTCATAGCCAATGCCCAATTTGTCCATGACTCCACCGCGGTAGTTCTCCACCAGAACGTCGCAGTGTTCCACCAACTTCTTGATGAGTGCGATTGCTGCCGGCTTCTTCAAGTCAAGAGAAACGTTCAATTTCCCTATGTTTTGTTGGGCAAAGTAGGTGGACATGGAACCCACGCGAGGGTAAGCGAACCGAGTGAGGTCACCTTCTGGTGGTTCAACCTTGATGACCTCGGCGCCCAGGTCCGCCAACATGCGTGTGCAATGCGGACCAGAGAGAACGCGAGTGAAATCAAGAACGCGAATGCCTTCCAACGGGCGAGGGGCTGTGGGAGATGGAGTCACGTACTTATTGTCCGGTGAATTCCGCAGGACGCTTCTCAACAAATGCGGCAGCGGCTTCGCGATGGTCGGCAGTTGACATAGTACGCATCATCGCTACCGCTTCAGCATCGAGTGCCTGTTGCAATGAAACGTCCCCTGCACGGTTCACGTTCTCCTTCATGTACCTCAATGCGATGGGAGCACGCTGTGCCAAGTTGTGACACCACTGCAATGCAGCAGCAGCGAAGTTGTCATCTGGCAACACCACGTTGATGATGCCGTATTCCTTTGCTTCAGCAGCAGAGAGTCGTGGTGAGGTGAACATCAGTTCTTTTGCTCGTGATTCACCAACAAGACGTGGCAAGAACCAGGATGTACCGAAGTCTCCGCTGGCACCAATGTTTGAGAATGCCGTCATCACGATGGCCTTTTCAGAGGCAATACGAAGATCTGCGGCAAGAGCAATGGAGAGACCTGCGCCGGCAGCGGCACCAGGAAGAACAGCAATCACGGGCTGGGGTAGTTGACGTAATGCCAACGACACCAGGTTTTGCCGACGACGCAATCCACTGATGCGCTCTTCCATCGACATGCTCACACCACCCGATGACTTGTGACTGGCATTCATGCCTTTCACATCTCCACCTGAGCAAAAGGCATTTCCTTCACCGGTGACCACAACGATACGAATATTGGGGTCCGCCGCAATCTGAGGAATGGCGCGTTCAAATCCGGCGTACACACCTTCTGAAAGTGCATTACGAACTTCAGGTCGGTTGAAAGACAGAATCGCTACGTGGCCTTCAATTCGGCCAAGAAGGTCATTCGTTCCTGTTTCAAGTTCGCTCATTGATGCCCGATTCTTCTTTGTGTACTTGACAAGCCTGCCACGGTCTCGCTCACCCTGCGAACTCCAAGAATGGCTACCATCTGTCCATGAGCACCATGAATCATGATCGCAAGAACCCGTTCCTTGAGGGGAATCTTGCGCCAGTGACGGAAGAAATGACGGTTGCCGACCTTGAGGTGATTGGAACTCTGCCGCCGGAGTTGGATGGTAGGTACCTACGCAACGGGCCAAATCCAATCGGCGATGTGAACCCGGCGAAGTATCACTGGTTCTCAGGGCATGGGATGGTTCACGGCATACGAATCCGCAATGGGAAAGCTGAGTGGTATCGAAATCGGTGGGTGCGAGACAGGGAGGTTGCGTCTTTGTTGAACGAGTCTCCGCCGGCCTCGGATTGGCCGTCCGATCACCAACAATTTGCTGCGAACACAAATGTGATTGGTCATGCCGGGAAGACTTTCGCAATCGTTGAAGCAGGCTCACCACCAGTGGAACTTTCGTATGATTTGGAGACGGTTCGAATTTCCAATCTCGAGGGAACACTTCCGCACGCGTACTCTGCACACCCAAAGCGCGACCCGCTCACCGGCGAATTGCATGTCATGACCTACTTCTGGGGCTGGGGAAATCAAGTGCAATATTTGGTGGTGGGTACCGACGGTCGTGTTCGTCGACATGTTGACATTCCAACTGCTGGCGGGCCCATGATTCACGACATTGCATTTACGAAGAAGTACGTCTTGGTTTTCGACCTACCCACGGTGTTCAATCTCGAGGCAGCAATGGCTGGTTCCCGTCTTCCGTATTACTGGGATCACAATTATCAGGCTCGAATCGGGCTGTTGCCTCGAGAGGGAACTGCGGAAGATGTGAAGTGGATCGATATCGACCCGTGTTACATCTTCCATCCAATGAATGCATATGACGACGGTGATGAAGTAGTGCTCGATGCGGCGCGTCACGAGAAGATGTTCGACAGGGAGCGCAGAGGACCAAGCGAGGGTCCACCAACTCTTGATCGTTGGCGACTGAACGTTGTGACGGGGACTCACACGTGTGAACGAATTGACGACAGACCACAGGAATTCCCGAGAATCAATGAGGGACTCGTGGGTCTGCGCAATCAATTCGGATATTGCGCTGGTATCGGACAGAACTTCGCTCAGGACACGTTATTGAAAGTGGATCTAGACAACCGCGTTGTGGAGACCCGCAAGGACACCAAGCGGTACGGGTACGGCGAGCCAGTTTTCATACCAAGGGATGGTTCGAAGGCCGAAGACGATGGGTATGTGATGGCCCTCCGACTGGATGGCGAAACACAAACATCAGAATTGGCAATCTTCGATGCACAGGCAATCACAGAGGATGCAATTGCAGTGGTGCGTGTTCCCGCACGAATCCCCAATGGATTCCATGGAAATTGGATTCCCGACTGATGGGACTATCGATAGAGGGGCGAAGAATCCTTCAGAAGCCTCGTCATCATGGTGAGGGAGGCAATGGGCTCACCGTTCTCGTCTCCCGCTCTTCGCGCCTCGGTCGTCAGCCATAGAACTTCGGTTTTCGGCGTTTGCGAAACATTGAGAACTCGCCCGGTGATGGTGTAATCGGTCTCCAGCATCAATGGCCCGTTGTGGTGGCGAATTTCAATGGCTCCGTAAAGACCAACGAAATCTCCGCATTCACGTTCGATCGTGTCGGTCATTCCTGCGACGAGCAGGCGACAGGACGTGAGCGGTGAACATATCGGCTTGCCCCATGGTGATTCTTCTACGTACCAATCAAGAGGTGCCGTCATGATTCCTCGAGAATGACGAAGAATCTGGTCGTTGCCCGGCGCTTGTCGAGTGAAAGTCTCGAGCGGCCGGCCGGGCGTTGCGTGGCGCAGCATTTTCAGGGCGGATGGTTCCACCGGGCGTCGATCCCGTGAATACAGGGCCGTTGGTACAGCAGATTCGCCCACACTCGCGGTGCCCTCTGCAACTCGCGTGCCTTCTGGCGTTTCCATGTGAGCGGATATCTGGGCGTTGACGAGCGGAGTATTTGAATCTCCGATGTCGAGTATCGCCTCCACTGGTTCTGCATCGGCGGTTGCGTGCATGAAATACATGCTGAGCGACCCGGATTCGAACCACTGCGGTCCGAAAGCAGAGACCAATATTCCGCCGAATTGCTCCAGATGAATGTCGCCCGCAACTGTTCCTGCTCGAAACCCGAATTCAGTTGCTGTTGCGTCGTCGTGAATACTGCCCTTCGAATTGATGGACAGATTGCGCGGATAACAGATACCACTCGAGATTGTCGACATATCAGTTCTTCGGAATTTCCTTGAATGGGGTGCTTGGATCCAGTTGTGAGTCTTTGGGAAGACCGAGTGTTCGTTCACCGATGATGTTGCGCTGCACCTCGTCACTGCCACCAGCGATTGATGCTGAGGGCATCGAGAGGAAGAAATGTTGGACCTTGCCTTCGAGAGGCAGGTGGTCACCGACGAGCATTCCGTCGGCGCCAAGAAGTTCCATTCCCAGATCCCGTGAAATACGCAAGCCATTGGTCCAGTGAAGTTTCATGGTGGATGCTTCTGCACCGGGTGAATTGCCCTTCTTGATGCTGGAGGTAATCCGCTCGCGAGTCAATTCAGCGATTCGTTCGTTGCTGTACAGGCTGATCAGTTTCTGGGCCTGAGGAGCTGACAACTCTTCTGGCGATGCGATGGAGCGAATATTCGAGAAAAGACCGCCGTATTCGTCGGGGTGGGACTTCGATGCCTTCACCGCTTTCAACAAGTCACCCACGGTGCGATCAAGCAACCCGGCCCGTGTACCAGCGGATACTCGCACGCCACCAAATGCACCCTCGGACAGCCCGCTTCGTTCGAAACCGAGCGTGGCGGTGGTGATGGCCCAACCATTGTTGATGTCGGAGATTCGGTCGCGATCGCTGACCCGGGCATCATTGAAAAAGACCTCGTTGAAGTGCGCGGCACCGTTCATCTGTTTGATGGGTCGAATCTCCACGCCTGGTTGATTGAGATCGATGATGAAATATGTGAGTCCCTTGTGTTTTGGTTGGTCAAAGTCACTGCGCGCAACCAGCATGCCGCGCGAGGAGTGCAGAGCACCGGATGTCCACACCTTCTGCCCGTTGATCACCCACTCATCACCATCTTTGTCGGCCCTGCACGAAACGCTTGCGAGATCAGACCCTGCACCTGGTTCGCTGAATAGCTGGCACCACCCTTCAACGCCGGTTGCCAAAGACGGTAACCATCGTTGTTTCTGTTCGTCTGTACCGAATGTCATGGTGACGGGCGCACCCATGAGCACACCAAGTCCGGTGGGTGCACCAATCACGCCAGTGTCTGAAAATGCGCGTGCAATTTCATTCTGTTCCGATTCGGTGGCGTTGCGGCCAAACCAATCGGTTGGCCATCTTGGAAACGAAAGCCGAGCCTCGTTCATCAACGCCCACCAATTGCGAAGAGTCAATGATTCGTCCCAGTTTTCCTGGATCCAGGAGCGTGTTTCTTGGTACATCAGGTGAGTGAAACGCCGAGATGACGCAATGCCATTGCCGAATACACGGCAGTGCCACGACGCATGTAGTTCTCTTCGTAAATGGCACGGTTGCTGTGGTTTGGTGCAGCTTTCATGATGTCCATGCCCTCTGGCATGAGGCCGAGGAACATCATGGCGCCTTGTACGCGATTCAACACGTAGCTGAAGTCTTCTGCACCCATCACCGGGTTCTCCATGAGGCGCACATTGCGATCTCCTGAAACGGCAGTAGCTACATCGGCGGCAAAAGATGCGTATTCATGGTCGTTCACGGTGACGTCGTATCCGTAGTTCAGTTCCACTTCAACGTCCATGTCATGTGCGGCAACGATGCCCTCAGCCACACGCTTGATGCCCGAGTGAATCAGTGATCGCGTGCGTTCACTGACTGCCCGCATGGTGCCGTTGATCATGGCGGTTTCTGGAATCACATTGCTGGTAGTGCCAGTGTGAATCTGTGTCACGGTGATGACACCAGGATCAAAAACATCAATACGTCGTGTTACGAGTGTTTGCAATGCCTGCACGATCTCGCATGCAACGGGTACGGGATCGAGAGTGAAGTGGGGCGCACTTCCGTGTCCGCCCTTTCCTTTCACCGTGATCACGAAGGTGTCGCTAGATGCCATCATGGTGCCGCCCTTGAGTCCCAAGAATCCACCAGGGATGTTTGATGCGGCATGAATGGCAAATGCGCCAGTTACTGGAGACTCGGTACCGACATCGAGAAGACCTTCGTTCAACATTTCACTCGCACCGTTGTAACCCTCTTCGCCGGGCTGGAACATGAAAAGTACGCGACCGGGAATATCGGCCTTGCGAGACGAAAGAATTTTTGCGGCGCCCATGAGCATGGCGGTGTGCGTGTCGTGTCCACATGCGTGCATGATGTTTTCCACGCGTGACTTGAACGCAACATCGGTGTCTTCGGGCATGGGAAGTGCGTCCATGTCGGCACGAAGTAGGACGGTTGGTCCTGGCTTGTCACCAGTGAGCATTGCTGCAATGCCACTGGTGGTCTCGTGCAAGGTGATATCGAGAGGCAGACCCTCCAACGATTGCAATACACGCTCGCGCGTACGGGGCAGGTGGTTGCTGACCTCTGGCCATTCATGCAAGTCGCGACGCAATGTGACCATGTCCTCAAAGACATCGTTTGCCTGTTCAAGAAGTCCGGCGGGATTGCCGTGCTGATCGCGTGCGTCGTCGGTTGTCATCGTGTTTTTCGACATGTCACATGGTAGGCACAGAGGAATGGACACTTCTATGGTGGCGCACCCCGAAAACTCTCCCCAGGAGTTGGTGGAAGAGGTCAATTCCCGTGGGGAAGTGCTGCGACTGGTGAGTCGCCGCGAAATGAGAGCCAATGTGTTGTGGCATCGTGCCGTTTTCGTGGCTGTGCAGTCTGAAACCGGACAAATCCTGGTGCACAGGCGTGCCGACACCAAAGACGTGTGGCCAGGGTGCTGGGATGTCGCTGTCGGCGGTGTTTTGACACCGGGCGAGGACTGGCATTCCGGAGCCATTCGCGAGTTGAGCGAGGAACTCGGAATTACAGGCGTGCAAGTTGAGATGCTGGGTACCGGTGTCTATGTAGACCGCGATGTGAAGTTGGTGGCCGCTGTATTTGTGTGCCGTACAGAAGGACCTTTCACCTTCTCCGATGGTGAAATAACCGAGGCACATTGGGTAACGAAAGAGGAACTTCCAGTCTGGTTGGGTGCAAAGAAGTTCTTGCCAGACAGCGTGGCTCTTGTCTTGCCACGTCTCTCGTGGGAGTGAGCACCTGCCACCAGCCTTAGGCTGAAGGTAGTTTGCGGCGAAAGGAAATGGGTTATGGCAACCAACATCAAAGTTGAGTTCACCATCGAACCATGGGTTGACGGTGATCCACCAGAACGCGTCAATCTTTGTATCGCCGCTATCGAGGCGTTGGGTATTGCAGTAGAGCTCGGACCTTTCGGCACTTCATTTGTGGCGTCCGCAGACAATGCAGGCGCCGCTGTCTCCGCCGTCATCACCACTGCGTATGCCCATGGCGCTACACATGTGTCTATCGATGTAGAGAAGGTCGACTAGCGCGATGGCCTTCGTGAATCATCCGCTCCTCACCGCCGTCAAGCCGTTGCTCGACGCAGTTGGTGCGCAACTCATTTCCGTAGACGATGCGAATATCAGCGATATCGCTCTGGAGTGGGAAGGTGAACTTGTTGCTGCTGTTCGCTTGCCCAAGTTGCACGGCGCGCTTGATCGATTGATCGAGCAAGTGGAAGCTGAACTCGGGGCATCTCTTCCCAACTTGTCACGCGTGGACAAACAAAACGCAGTTCGCTTGCTGGATCAACGCGGTGCATTCATTTTGCGTCGCGCAGTGGAAGATGTGGCCGATGCAATGGGCGTCTCGCGCATCACCGTGTACAACTACCTCAACGCACTCCACCGCTAAATCTGCGGCTTGACTTCAACAAGTTCTGTTGTCATACTTTTTCTGTTCTCGGGAGCACCGAGAAAAGTGAACCCAGCGGACTGCCGGAGGCAGAATGCTGGGTTTCGCGCTTTCTAAGTGATGATGAAGTGGGTGTTCACGATCGGATTGATTCGCTGTTTCCATTTAGGTGAGAGACCAGATGTCCATACAACCGCATCTGCAATCCAAAGTTCTGGGCACGAATTACCATCACGATGTTCAAATGCAAGCCGGTGAGCACTGCTACGGGCCGACTGGATAATGCGAATATCGCTTTGGTAGTCGCTGAAGTCTTCTAAAACTATTCGAGTGGCCAGGTCATTACTTTGCAAATGTTTTACTAAGAATGAGATGCATTTCTCTCGTGCCATTCGGACGTTTATTCCATGCCGTAACTGAATCTCAATTACGAAGGCGTCAATCGGCAAGTGTGAAATAACGTCAAGTATCTGGATACGCACGCGGTCACTTTCTTGATGAAAATGGATTCTTCGCCCTGTCCCAGCAATTTCCTTCATTCGAACACGGATATCGGACAGATTCCTTGTCTCGATTAGTACGCAAGAAATCAAATAACGCTGGCCTCGAATTGATTCATCAACAAATCCAGTCACCTCGCCCTTTGCCACCGCGAGAAGGTAAGGAGTTACGCGGTGATGTTCAAGTCGAGTTAGAGGCGGCGGAGGTGCACGTTGGTGACGCGGTGGTCGTCACCCTTTTTGATGATGAGCGACGCGCGTGACTTGGTGGGTTCAATGTTCTCCACCAGGTTCTTGCCGTTGATTTCTCGCCAAATTCCGCGAGCCAGTTCCACTGCTTCCTCGTCATTGAGATGTGCATAGTGCTGGAAGAAGCTGTCGGGATCGCGGAACACGGTTTCACGAAGCTTCTGGAAACGCTCGATGTACCACTGTTCAATGTCGCTCTCTTGGGCATCGATGTAGATGGAGAAATCGAAGTAGTCAGAAACGAACTCGTTTGCCTCTGAACCCACTTGCAGCACATTCAATCCCTCGAGAATGAGAATGTCGGGCTGGCTCACAGTTACTTGTTCGCTTTCCACGATGTCGTACACGACGTGGCTATAGACCGGCGCCACCGCTGTTGGTGCGCCACCTTTGAGATCGCGTAAGAACTGCAACAAGTTCTTGGTGTCGTAGCTCTCAGGGAAGCCTTTGCGGTTCATGATGCCACGGTCTTCGAGGACTGCATTGGGGAACAAGAAACCGTCGGTGGTGATGAGATCGACGCGCGGGTGTTCGGGCCATCGAGCAAGAAGTGCCTGCAAGATACGTGCAAACGTGCTCTTGCCCACGGCAACTGAACCCGCAATGCCGATGACGTATGGAACCTTCGGTGCCATTGCGCCCAGGAAGGTTGCAGACACTTTGTGAAGATTCTGTGTGGCGCTCACGTAGAGGTTCAACAAACGCGTGAGCGGCAAGTAGACCGCAGCGACTTCGTCAAGGTCAATGTTCTCATTGATGCCTTGCAATTCCATGAGGTCACGTTCACGAATTGTGAGAGGTGTTGCAGCTCGAAGGTCTGCCCATTCGGACCTGTCGAATGACAGGTAGCGATCCGAGTTCGGGAGGTTGATCACGACAGGAGACGCTAGGCGGAAAAGGTCAACGATTCCAAGGTGCCGAAGGAGAAACTGCTCCGGGACCTGCGGTGAGAACTTCTACGCCGTCTGCTGTAACCACCATGGTGTGCTCATACTGGGCGGTACGGCTGTAGTCGGCTGTTACTGCCGTCCACTGGTCTTTCCATGTCTTGTGGCCAGTTTCGCCACTGGCGGTGATCATGGGTTCGATGGTGAAAGTCATGCCTTCACGAATAATGGTGCTGTCGAATTTGTCGAAGTAGTGCAGCACTTGAGGTTCTGTGTGGAACGTTTCGCCGATGCCGTGACCAGTGAACATGCGCACCACACCAAAGTTTGAATCGTGTGCATGCATCTGAATTGCTCGACCGATTTCATTCATGAGCATGCCTGGCTTCACCACTTCGATGGCTTTCCACAAGCACTCTTCGGTGACGCGCATCAACTTCTTATCGTCGTCTGAAATGTTGCCAACTGCAAAAGTTGCATTGGTGTCGCCGTGCACACCGTTCAAGAAAATGGTGACGTCAATGTTCACGATGTCGCCGTCTTCCAACATGCGATTGTCAGGAATGCCGTGGCAAATCACTTCGTTGACACTGGTGCACACGCTCTTCGGATAGCCGTGGTAATTCAGCGGGCTGGGGTAACCACCCATCTGAATGGTGAGGTCGTGCACGAAGATGTCGATTTCTTCAGTGGTGATGCCAGGGCGCACTAGTTCGCCAGCCTTCGTAAGGATCTCTGCCGCAGCCTTGCCGGCAACTCGCATGCGCTCAATCACCTCAGGTGACTTCACAGCGCTCTCGCGAGTGTTGGGCACGTTGCCAGAAGTTGCGTATGGAGGCTTCGCAATGTGGTCGGGCACATAACGCATTGGGCTGATAACACCAGGCATCACGCGACCAGCATTGGCCAAGTGACAGCGCTTGAACTTCTTGCCGCTTCCGCACCAACACGGGTCGTTCTTGTTGGGCAGTACCTCTGGCGCCTGACTCATGACGTCAAGGCTACGGGCGAAAAAAGGCTGCGCAGGGTGACTGGTATTCGCAATCTTCCTTCCGTACTTTGCCCGCCCACACATGGCGAGCATCGCCAGAGAGAAGAGGGAGAACACGATGACAGACCAGCACGGTGGCTACGGATTGCCGACACCAGGTGATCGCCTGAACGCACTACGCACTCCGCCTAGTAGCGGTACGCCCGCGCCTGCAACAGAGAGAAAGAAACATCGTCCCGAGATCATCGTGGCCATCGTGGTCTGTGCGGTGGCAGTTCTATTCGGAACTCAACGAATCCTTGTGCGACGTGCGGCATCTTCCTCATCTGTGCAGGCACAGATTGCGGAACAGTTGGGTGCCGAATTGCAGAAGGAAGCTGGAGTACCAGCAGTGTTGGACGGGGACGTGCTGTTTGGTGTGGCTCTCAAGCCCGGCAACTACCCATCGGAAATGAAAGTCGGCGATGTTGTGCGAGCCGTCACGACTCCCGGAATTGCTGGAGACGGTGTGGCCCGAGAATTGGAAGGTCGCATGACTGTGATGTCTATCGATTCATCCACAGACATTGGTGGTGACACCATCGTCACATTGAGTGGTCCACAAGCCGCTACCACTGAAATTGCGAGTTCCGGGCCCATCCATCTCACCATCGTGGAAGTTGGACCGAAGTGACATACGGATCAATCCAGGTGAATGAAGTTGCAAAAGCAATTGCATCAGCACTTGCGGATGATCGAGTGCGTCGCCACAACGAAGATCTTCCAACACCCTCACTTGAGGAAGAACGTCAATTAGCTCGTGCCACAGCATCGTTTGTTCTCACACAATCGCGTGGCATCGATTCATGGGGGTTTGATGCGTTACCAGGACAGGAAGACCGCCAAATCATTGAGCAGGCCATTGCACAAGTACTTGGCCTGGGGCGCTTAGAACCGCTACTCGAAGATGACGACATCTCTGATATTCACGTACGCGGCAATCGTCCCGTCTGGGTGAAGTTGCGCACGGGAGAACGCAGAGAGCTACCACCCATTGTGGAGAAAGATGAAGAACTCGTTGATCTCATTCGCCGCATTGCTTCCCGTAAAGGTCATCGCGAACAACGATTCGATCCCGCACACCCAGAATTGAATCTGCAGTTGCAAGATGGCTCTCGATTGTTTGCAGCGATGGAAGTTTCATCGCACCCCACCTTGGTGATTCGTCGTCATCGATTTGATTATTCCTCGTTGACGCAACTCGTTGAATTAGGAACGCTGCAACACGAAACAGCTCGTTTTCTTGCAGCCTCTGTACGTGCTCGTTTGAACATCATCATTGCGGGCGGAACTGGTTCCGGGAAAACCACCATGTTGCGAGCATTGATGAATGAAATTCCACGCGAGGAACGAATTGTCACCATTGAAGATGCTTACGAATTAGGAATCGAACACTTTGAACAAGCTCATCCTGACCATGATGCGTTACAGGCGCGCGCAGCGAACATAGAAGGCCACGGTGAAGTGTCTATGTCAGACCTCACCAAGATGGCACTTCGAATGGATCCTGATCGTGTGGTGGTAGGCGAGGTTCGCGGCGGCGAGGCATTCCCCATGCTTCTGGCAATGAGTCAAGGCAATAACGGTTCAATGTGCACCATTCATGCCGACAGTGCAAGGTCTGTGTTTCCCAAGTTGTTGGCGTATGTGTCTATGGCGTCCACCGGCGTGCCCGCAGAAACCGTGAATCTTCTAGTGGGCAGTGCCGTTCACTTGGTGGTGCACGTGCAAGTGATCAGCGGAGTTCGACGAGTCAGCAGCATTCACGAAGTCATTGCGGCCGAGGGCAATTCCATCATTTCGAATGAGGTATTTGCGATTGGCTCGGAATTTTCGCCTTTCACCGCACTACGAGGAGCGACTGCAGAATTGCTAGAACGCCACGGATTTGGTCGTCACAGGGAGATCGCATGGAGCTGATTCGTTCTCTCTATGACCTATACGCAGGACCGAACGGTTCTGACCATCGCCCAATAGTTGAATCCGTTGCCGCTTGGACTGAAAATTTGAGAGATGCAATGTCCGCAGCATCCGGTTTAGAGCAAGCCATCGTTGCGACGGCACAACATGCACCCGTTGCTCTGGAGGCAGCGATCCAGCGGCTCATCGCATCACTTCGTTATGAACCAATTGAAATTGGTCTTCGCCGATTCGCCGACGACGTCAGTAACCCCACTTGTGATTTTGTTGTAGCTGCTCTCATCACGGCATCTCGTCACCAAACACGTGATCTGGGTCAACTATTGACTCATCTCAGTGAATGTGCCCGCGCTGAATGTCATTTGTATTTGCGCATTTGGGTGTCGCGAGCTCGTTCTCGTACAGCCGTTCGCATCATCACTTCGGTTGTATCGATTTTCATCCTGGGCTTACTCATTTTTGATCGCTCGTATCTCGCGCCTTTTGTTTCGGTGACAGGCACTGCGGTGGCTATTGCGGTTGTTGCTTCGTTTGCGTTTTCGTTGGTGTGGCTCATGCGCATCGCAGAGGTTCGTACACCAGATCGACTGTTTCAACCGCTCGAGGTTGTGTCATGAAAGGTTTCTTACCGTCAGAGAATTCTCTCGCCTTGGGAGGTACCACAAAGCAAGAATTTGAGAAGGACCTCCGCTCAAAACTGCTCATCACCTGTACTGGAATATTGGTGTTACCACTTGCTCTCTACACAATTGGTGTGAGTGCGCCATTCACGTTCGTTGTGTTGCTACTCATCGCAGGGCCAATTGCAATCTTGATCATTGAGAGTCGTCGCATAGAGGCGAACGCTGAACAACGACGGGGCGATATGGATTTGGCTACAGCTGTGTTTCTGGATCTTGTGAATGTGCTGTTAGCGGGAGGTGCCGGAGTTGAGACAGCAATCCTTGCCGCAGCAGCCTCCGGAGACGGATGGGGCTTCTCGCAGATTCGATTGTGTATCGCTCGTTCACAGAGTGCCCGGCAGTCGTATTGGGATGGCCTTCGAGAATTGGGCCGCTCATTGGAAGTTGATTCGCTCGTAGAGGTTGCGAACAGTGTGCAGCTGGCTGGAGAGCACGGCGCACGTATTCGACAGTCATTGTCGGCAAAGGCCGCATCGCTGCGTCAAAAGAATCTGGCGCGTATCGAATATGAAGCTGAACAAAGGACAGAAAAGATGGGATTGCCCATCGTTCTTTTGTTTCTCGGTTTCATTCTGCTCATTGGCTACCCGGCATTTGTCGGAACTATTGGAGCTTTATGAGCGTCAGAAATATCTCCACACAAAGAAAGAAGAAAGGGGAGAAATATGTCAATAACAAGACAAATGTTTCAGTACTACAAGGTGCGTTTCGACGCATCTCGCGAGCGAGATCTCGAACGAGGCGAAGTGAGCGCAACCACTGTGGTGATGGCCGCAGCGCTGGTGGCTTTGGCAATTGCCGTTGGTGGAATCATCAGCGCGCGCGTTCGCGACAAGGCGAATTCACTCAATCTCGGGTAATGCTGCCCACCCGGGGTGGTAACGACCGGGGCGAGACAAGCACACAATCTGTCTTGATCGTCCCGGTCGTTCTCTCCATCTTGTTCATGGCCGTTCACTTTGCAGTATTGGCGCACGCTTCCCATGTTGCACAACTAGCTGCACAACGTGGTGCTCAAGTTGCAGCCACGCGAGATGATGCCCCCGACGCGTTAAGTGATGCTTTACGAATTTCCCAACAAACTGTGTCGGAACTTGGTGGACACTTAGCGCAGACACCACGCTTTGTGTACACCTCGCAATTAACAGGAATGACAGTGACGCTGACCGTACAAGGGATTGTGCCGTTTCTTCCCACACATGTGGAACGAACAGTGTGGGTGTCTCACGAAAGATTCGTGTTGGAGCAAGATCGATGAAGCGCAACAGCAAAGGGTCTTTAACCATTGAAGCATTGCTTCTCGTACCCACAATATTCCTCTTCAGCTCACTCATTGTGTATGTGGGTCGAATGACAGATGCAGCAATCTCGGTACGACACGCGGCTGATGTTGCAGCGCGTGTGGCCTCTCGATCAAATGCCCTAGCTGCGAAGTACCGCGCCGTTCAAACAGCAAAGCAGGAATTGAGTTCGTTACGCACTGGTTGTGATGAGACGGACGTTGAAATAAAGAAAGTGGACCGTCTATTCGACACAACGTACGTGGTGCGTGTGCATTGCACGGTGAACACTCGTGGTTTAGGTCTTCTTTCCTTGGTTCCCAAGTCAGTGTCGGCCGAATCTTCGGAAATTGTCGATGTTTACACAGCGAGGTGATTATGTCTTGTAACCAACGAGGTTCTATTTCGGCATTTGTCGTGTGCTCACTTATTGGAATAACCGCTTTAGCCGGACTGGTACTCGATGGTGGTCGCGTAGTGAGCGCTTTTGCAGACTTGTCCGATGCGGCCGAAAATGCTGCTCGAATTGGTTGTCAAGAAGTGAGCGGCATCCGGTCTGGGAAAATGCACGTTGATCCCAACAACGCTCGTGCCTCCATTTCTCACTACCTGCATTCAAAAGATCTTGAAGGATCAATTGAAGTTCAGAATGGCGGTGCACGCGTCACCATTCGGCGTGTCGTGCAAATGAGACTTCTTTCGCTCATTGGCATTCAGACGCGAACAATTACGGTCACGCGGTCTGCGCACGTTGTGTCCGGATGAGACGTCGCCTAGCTCTCTGGAGCCTTTTGGTCTCCAGTGTCCTGTTCTCATTTTGGACAGGCTGGCTCCTCGAACATTCACTCGTCCGCACTCAGTGGTCTCGCGTATCGCGGCCGAACATCACTCGTCAGAGTGTGATCGCTGTGTCATTGATTGCAACATTGCTTCTACTGTGCGTGGTGATCAATGAGACAACCTTCTTGCTTCGTCGACAGAAGACCAGGAGAGGATTTGTAGCAACTCGTGTTGCGTGGTTGGTGGGCCTAGTGGCCTCAAACGCGAACGCATCATCTATTTCCACCATTCCTACGGCATCCATCACGGCACCGATAACAGCAACTATTTCGCCAATTGCAGCGGTATCAGTTTTGGCTCACATTGAACGTCGCCGTAGGGAGCAGATGCGAACTCGAACCACTCCTGATGTTCTCTCGACGGAAGAGATGGAGCAATTGCACGAAATTCGAAAGTCTGCAGTTCGTGTGAATCACCCGTGCATTGAGCAAGCGCCAGTTGAGATCAATCATGTTCACCAAGGGCTGCTGAGTGCTGTGGAGCGACAAGCACCAGAAATCCCAAAGACGTTGGCTCACGTTTCAGAACCGCAATGGATTGTAGAGGTAAAAGTCTTTGGGTTCCCCATGGTGGTTTCAGCCGATGGGGCAGTAGCCGAGTTCCGAAAAAAGAGATCACTAGAGCTCATCACTTGGTTGTCCCTGAATCGAGACCGCTCTCGCCGATCCGCAGCACGAACAGCAATGTGGGATATTGACATTTCAGACTCAGCGTTCGCAACGGTGGTATCTGACATGCGCCGAGCTCTGCGCGAACTAAATACTTCGCACGACGCTGCGCAATGGCTGCCTGCTACATATTCCGACGATTTACCGCTGAGTCCCCTCGTGGTCACAGACGCAGAACGGTTGAATTTCGCCTTTCAGCAATTCAAAGAGTCAGCGGGAAAGAAGAGCGAAGAAGTTCGTGGCGTTCTCCGAGGAATACGCGACGTACCTTTTGCTGGAACTAGTTATGCATGGGCAGATCTTGACGGCACAACTACTCGACTCGTCATCACCGCCGTTGATATCTGCACAGAGGTGGCCGAGACCGCAGCTGCATTGGGCGACACAGAACTTTTGACACTCGCAGTTACTGCAGGGCTTCGTGTGTTGCCCGGATGCGATGAGTTATTGGAATTGCAGAACAGACACCTCGCTCAATCTTTCGCCAGACGTGGAAGGGAATGACAGCCATCACTTCGTGCGAGATGAACATCCCGATATCGGATTTTCTGTAGAGAATGCGAGCGCTTCTCCGTACCTTTCGTTGCACCCCAACAAAAGGAGAAGTGAAATGACACTTGTAAAGCGAGCGCTACCGGATTTGGAATGGCCAGCGTGGATGACGAGTCGAGGCTTGTTCGACATGCCCGATTCGTGGATTGATTCCATGGGCGAAGTGGCCATTCGAGTGGAGGAATTCGAAGAGGATGGTCATCTGATTGTGCGGGCCGACGTGCCAGGTGTGAATCCTGAAAAGGACATCGAAATTTCAATGACCGATGGCATGTTGCGTATTTCGGTGCAGCGCGAAAAGGAATCAAAGCACGAGGGCAAGCGTCACTATCGCAGTGAGTTCCAGTATGGGTCTTTCGTGCGTACTGTGGCATTGCCAGCAGGTTGCAGCGACGCCGATGTGAAGGCTGAATACAAGGACGGTGTATTGGAAGTGAAGATTCCCCTCAGCAATCCTGAGTCCAAGTCAAAGAAGATCGCCATTCAGAAACGCTGAGTGACGACGGGTGTGTGCCCGGCAGTATCGTGACCATCATGTTCGCCCGAAAGAACCCAGTGATGATTACCGCTGCCGAGGCACTGCCTGGTCGCACCGATCAAACCATGCCCGTGCCCACAGAGCACTTTGAGTTGGGCACGCCACTCGTTGGTCCGTGGCCCGACAACATCGAAACTCTCGTGGTGGGTATGGGATGTTTCTGGGGAGCCGAGCGCAAGTTCTGGCAGATGCCGGGCATGTATTCGACCGCGGTGGGATATGCCGGTGGCTACACACCCAACCCTGCATATGAAGAGGTGTGTAGTGGTCTTACGGGCCACACCGAAGTGGTGTTGGTGGCCTTTAATACTCAGATCCATTCCCTTGCAGACGTGTTGCGCACGTTTTGGGAGAACCATGATCCAACACAGGGCCACCGTCAGGGCAATGACATTGGCACTCAATATCGAAGCGCCATCTATTTCAGTAGTGAAGAGCAACGCACTTCGGCAGAGCAAACGCGCGATGCATATCAAGCGTCACTCACTGCAGCTGGCTATGGCGAAATCACCACAGAGATTGCCGCATTGACCGACTTCTATTACGCCGAGCCATATCACCAGCAGTATTTGGGGAAGAACCCCAATGGTTACTGCGGTATCGGTGGCACCGGAGTTACGTGCCAGGTGGGACTTCTCTAAACACTCCGGTCATAGACTTATTAATGGAAATATGTTCGCTGTATTTCCTGAAATGGAGTCGTCATGGCCACCGCGTTGAAGCGCATCGCAATCGCAGTTATCGCATCTACGGGCATTGTTGCAATCTCAGGGCCTGCCCAAGCAGCGAAGGTTTCCAAGCCACCGCTTCCGGTGATCGTGAAGATCGAGAGCAAGGCGACCTCCGATAAGTACACGAATATTCGAGTGCTTATTGAAAAGGCACCAGCAGGAGTTACCAGCACCCTCATTTCAACCAACTTCGGCCAGATGTGCACCATAAAGAAGAGCGAAACTTCCTGCGTTGTCAAGAAAGTGCCAACTCGACGCATCATCAACCTTCACGCTCGTTCAATGAACGGAAAGGTAAAGGGTTGGTTCACGCCATGGACCATCGTTCGTGCCACCAGCATGTGGGTACGCGAGGGCTACAACACCGATGGCGTGAAATTCTCATCGCCCATCAATGCATCGAAGAACGGGCGCATCATAGGTAATGCTGCAAAGTGGACAAAGTTTCAGGCTTTCAAGCGCTCCGGAGTAACTGCCGCAGGTTTGCATCAGGTGCGCTTCTCCACTGATCCAAATGCGGTGATCTTCCAGATCAGCGGTGCGGTGGGGCTCGCTCTGTCTTCTGCAAGCGGATCATGTGGTACGAACTTTGCAGGTCAAACCAATTGTGCTGTTGCAGTGGCCGCTGACGGCACGAATCCATCGCTGTACGCTGCTGGTAGCCCAACACCGCCCGTGCGTGATTTTTATTCAGCACCAAACGGCAAGTTCTATGTGGTGTTCATGAGCAACGTTGCGCTCACAACCGGGGCCCCCACTTGTCCGATAGCTGAAGTAGATACCGATACGGGTGTGCCCACGTGCGTTGACTCCGAAATGCAGACAATTTCAACAACGTTCGGATCAATGTACGGCTTGTCATATAACGGGAACCTCCCGCTGCAGTTTGATGGAACTGGAAATCTGTATTACACCGGCACAGCCAAGAACACGACCACCATGACGCTTCGTAAGAATGCAAATGGAGTTATCACTCGCATTGTCAATGACAACATCACCATTCGGGATTTCTTGGTGTTGAGTGATGGAACAATTCTTGTCTCCGGGTCGACACAGAGCACGAATGCAAACTGGGTGCGAAAGATTGCCACCAACGGGTCGATCACCACGCTCTCGTCGGGAGTTCAGGCGACGTTCCTACGTAAGTTTGCCGATGGAAATGCGTACATCGGAATTCCTAACTACAGCGGTTCGATGAATGCTGGAGTATTCCGATACACGCTGACCGCCGGAGCTCTTGATGCGACTCCATGGATTGCAGGTGGAAGCAACTATTCAGTGAATCCGACTCCCTCTCAGAACGACATCTCTGGAATGTGCCAACCGATGGTGGGCCCGGCTAATCCGTCCTACTCGGTGTTCTGTGGCATGTCAGGCTCGAGCGTGACGAACATCTTCAATTTTGGTACTTCGCAAACCATTGCAATTGCTGGTGGAATGGGTATGA
>JALQYL010000140.1 GCA_023254135.1 Ilumatobacteraceae bacterium
CGCCATTCCCACACCACCCGGTGTGCCCGTGTAGATCACATCACCGGGCAACAACTGCACGATGGTGGAGAGGTACGAAATGATTTCGGGAACATTGAAGATGAGGTCATCGGTGAGAGTGTCTTGCACCACTTCGCCGTTCAACGTGCACGTCATGTGCAACGCATCGCGGTTGGGCACGTCACGCGCATCAATCAACCACGGACCAAAGGGTGAATAGTTCTTGCGACTCTTGCCCAGGTTGAATTGCGGTGGCTTCGTGGCCATTTGCAGTGCACGGTCGGAAATGTCTTGACCCACGCAGATGCCGGCCACGTGATCCCAGGCTTTGTCTTGCGCGATGTCGCGACCACCTTCGGCGATCACCACCACGAGTTCCACTTCCCAGTCGACGAAGTCGCCCACCACCGGAACATCTGCATTGCCGTGGGCAACCGATGATGAGAACTTGGTGAAGGTGAGTGGTGTCTTCGGAATTTCCGCGCCACTTTCTTCGGCGTGCTTGCGGTAGTTCAAACCAATGCCAAACACCTGCAATGGCCATGGCGATGGAGCATCAAGCTCGTTCACGTCACATGGTGTGCCGCCCGAGGTGATGGTGGACGCGAATTCACGCACTTCGGCCCAGCGACGGTAGGCATCGATGGGTTCGGAAGAGAACTTTCCGTTGCTGGCTTCTGCCAGATCGACCAGGTTGTTTTGGGCACCCACCACGAGCTGGGCGCGGCCGTTCTTGGAGGCAAAACGAAATGTCATGGAAGGCACTATAGTCCGTATTAGTCAAATGTCTAACTCGGAGGCACGCCATGGCTCAGCCCATCAAATTCGCTCACATCGTCTTCAAGACCAATCAGTACAAGGAGATGGTTGCTTGGTGGCTCGATTTCCTTGAGGCCGATATTCGCCACGGGAACGATTTCATCTCGTTCCTTTCCTATGACGACGAACATCACCGCATCGCCATTGCCAACATTCCCAACCTTGAGAACAACACGCCAACTGCTCGCGGCGTGGAGCACTTTGCCTTCACGTACGCATCCCTCGACGACCTGTTCGACCAGTACGAACGGATGAAGGCAAAGGGTGTTCATCCGTACTGGACCATCAACCATGGCATGACATTGTCGGCGTATTACCGCGACCCCGATGGCAACCAAGTGGAAACACAAGTGGATTCACTCACCATGGAACAAGCAGATGAGTTCATGGCCGGACCATTGTTCGCAGCAAACCCCATAGGCATCAACGTTGATTTCGATGCACTGGTTGCGCGATACAGGGCTGGCGCATCATTCGCCGACATCACTGACTACGCAACCGCCGGACAATGACCGCAACCGCCGAACGTTCAACGCGCAATCGCGCCGATAGCGAAGAACGATTGATTGTTGCTGCGTCACAACTCTTGGGCGAGGTAGGACCACGCACGGTGAGCGTGCGCATGATCGCCGAACGCGCCGGTGTGAACCATGGTCTTGTTCACCATTACTTCGGCGGCAAAGACGGGTTACTGCGCGCTGCGATGACACGTTTGGTGCGTGATCACGCTGAATATGCAGCGGAGCGTGCACACGGTAATCCGGTGCCGGCACCTCAGGCATTGGTGAACGACCCTGCATATCTGCGGGCCATCGTTCGATCGGTCCTCGATGATGAGCTCGCACTTGCGCGCATCGAAATTGAAGAAGGCGTCAGTGTTCCACGCAATGCGTTGTTGTTTCTCGCACAACAGTCGGGACAAACAGAACCATCCCTCGAACTGAAGGCTCGATTGGGTCTCGGCATGGCAATGGAAATGGGATGGGCGGCACTCGAGCCCTTCATCTTCGCGGTCACCGATGCATCCACAGTGGAAGAACAAGACGCATTGCGAAGAGCCGCGCGTTCGCTGCAGATTGAAGCCATGAAGGAACTGGTGAAATGATCACCACCGACGTGATGATTCTTGGCGGCGGGCCTGTTGGCTGCTTCCTCGCCACGGTGCTCAACGACATGGGAGTTTCCAACGTGGTGGTGGATCGTGACGTGGTGCCGTACCAGTTACCACGAGCCATCGTGATGGACGATGAAATTCTGCGCGCGTGTCACGACCATGGCCTGGGTGACTGGTTGCAGAAGAACACCGAGAATCTGGAACGTGCCGACTTCCTCGGTCCCACCGGCGAAGTTGTGATTGGTTCCGACATTCCACCACTCGGATTGCAAGGCGTTCCACCGGTGGTGGTGCACTATCAACCCGAACTCGACACCATGTTGCGCGCAGAAGCCGAGAAGCGCGGGTCGGTGGTGAAGTGGGGTCGCACGGCAACGGCGGTGGTGGATCATGGCGATCATGTAGTGACGACTCTCGACAATGCCGAGATGGTGCAGTCGCGTTGGTACGTGGCGTGCGATGGTGCATCCAGTTGGACACGCAAGACATTGGGTCTCACATTGGAGGACCTGCGGTTCGACCAAGAATGGCTCGTCGTTGACATCGAACTGAATGAAGGTGCAGAAGTAGATCTTCCCCTTGGCGTGCGGCAGTACTGCAACACCGATCGTCCCTTCACCTATGTGAAAGGCGTTCGCCGATTCCGTCGTTGGGAATTCCAAGTGCAGGAACATGAAGACGCCGCAGCCCTGAACACCGAAGCCGGATTGTGGAATCTGCTGTCGTCAATGGTGTTGCCGCATCAGGCGCGCATCGTTCGCTCGGCGGTGTATCGCTTTCATGCGGTGGTTGCCCCACACATGCAAAAGGGAAACGTCTTTCTCGCCGGAGACTCGGCACATCAAACTCCACCGTTCGCCGGCCAGGGACTGAACTCGGGAATGCGCGATGCATTGAACATCGCGTGGAAGATGGCATTCGTGAAGCGCGGCCTCATGGGTGAACGGGTTCTCGATACATATACCGAAGAACGCGCACCACACGTACGCAGCACCATCGCGCACGCCGTTGACATGGGCAGACTCATCGACCAACTTGCTGGCCGCGTGAGCCACGGTGT
>JALQYL010000141.1 GCA_023254135.1 Ilumatobacteraceae bacterium
CGGGATCCGGACTGCGATTCGGCAGTGCCAAGCAGTTTGAGACCATCGGCGGCAAGCAGATTGTGGATTGGGCCGTAGAAGAAGCTTCTAAACACTCCATGGGGGTGGTCACGGTGTTGCCACAGGGCAAAGCCACAGGTCCGGGCCAGGTGGAAGGTGGCGCGACGCGCAGTGAATCGGTGCGCCGCGGACTTGCTGCGGTGCCCACCGAGGCCACCATTGTGTGCGTGCATGATGCAGCTCGTCCATTTGCCAGCCCTGCAATTTTTCGTCGAGTGATCTCGGCAGTGGTTGATGGTGCCGATGCCGCAGTACCTGGCATTGCCGTCACCGACACCATCAAGCAGGTGAATGAATCGAACGTGGTGGTGGATACTCCGCACCGCGAAACATTGCGCGCCGTGCAAACACCGCAGGCGTTTCGGGCGAGTTCCTTGCGTCGTGCACATGAGAACGGTGGCGAAGGAACCGATGATGCGTTCCTCATCGAGAAAATCGGTGGGGAAGTAGTTGTTGTGGAGGGCGAGATTGTGAACCGCAAGATCACCACTCCTGAAGATTTGGAATGGGCAGTGGCGCATGCACATCGTCAATTGGATGGTGAGGTCTGATGATTGATGTTCGCGTTGGACAAGGGTTCGACATTCACAAATTCGCCGATGCGCCTGTTGAGGGTCGCGTACTTATCTTGGGCGGAGTTGCGTTTCCTGGCGAGCCCGTGTTGGTGGGTCATAGCGATGCCGATGTGATTGCGCATGCAGCAGCCGACGCATTGTTGGGTGCCGCAGGTTTGGGCGACATTGGTCAGCATTATCCCGACACTGACCCTGCGTGGAAGGGGGCCGATTCGTTGGCCATTTTGCGCGACGTGGTGAGCAAGGTCACCGCTGGTGGGTGGCGAATCGGCAATATCGACTGCAGCGTGGTGTGTGAAACGCCCAAGATTGCGCCTGTTCGCGAGGAAATGGTGGCACTTCTCAGCGCAGCCGCGGGTGCGCCCGTTACCGTAAAGGGCCGTCGCGCCGAAGGTCTTGGCGCCATTGGCCGTCGCGAAGGTATTGCTTGCTTCGCTTCGGCCGTCATCATCAAGGAGTCCTAAACCATGGCGCCACGCAAACCTCCCAAAGCACCGAAGGTGAACACAGGCAAGCCCGGTCGTCCTGCAGGTGGTCGTAACACCAACAGCGGTGTTGGTTCACGCAAGGCCGCTGCAAAGAAAGCAGAAAGTTCGGGCAGTTCGTCGCGCAGTGGCGCTGCTGCAAAGCGCGGTGTTGTGTCTCGCACAGGTGGCGGACGTGGTCCGGTGTCACGTGGTGCTGCAGGTGGTGGTCGTGGTGATGATCGACGCAAGGCTCCAGTTGCCAAGGGCTTGGGTGGCGAACAGATTGAGGGCCGCCAAGCAGTGCGCGAATTGTTGATTGGCCAGAAGCGCAAGGTGCGCGAAATTTGGATTGCCGCCGACATCGACCCTGCGCCAATCATCGAAGACATCGAAGAAATTGCGCATGCGCAAAACGTTGTGGTGATGGAAGTGCCACGTCGCAAGTTGGAAGAAACTGCGCGCAGTGAAGCACCGCAGGGAATCATTGCGTTCGCGAAAGAACTGGAAGAAGCATCGTTCGCTGAAATGTTGAAGACACGCAATGGTGTCGCACCATTCTTGGTGGCTGTTGATGGTGTCACCGACCCAGGCAACCTGGGTGCGTTGTTGCGTTGTTGCGATGGCGCTGGAGTTACCGGTGTGGTGTTGCCAAAGCACCGCGCCGTGCATGTGACACCCACCGTCGCAAAGTCATCGGCCGGTGCAGTGGAACATGTGCCCATGACCTTGGTGTCGGGCTTGCCCACGGCCATTCAGCAAATGAAGGACAAGGGCATCTGGGTGGTGGGCCTTGATGACGGCGGCCGTGACACCTTGTTCAACATTGGCAAGTTGGCCAATGAGGGTATTTGCATCGTGTTGGGCGCCGAAGGCAACGGATTGTCTCGCCTGGTGCGCGATCGCTGCGACACCATCGTGGGAATTCCCATGTTGGGTCAGGTGAGCTCGCTCAACGTGTCGGCCGCCGCCGCACTGGCAACGTACGAAGTCACCCGTGTGCGATTGGCAAATAACGCCTAGGCTTTGTGCTCTCGCCGGATTAGCTCAGTGGTAGAGCAACGCACTTGTAATGCGTAGGTCCTCGGTTCAATCCCGAGATCCGGCTCCATATGAATCACGGTGCGAAAGCGCCTGAAACCCTTATTTTGCAAGGATTTCGCCATTCAGTTCGAAAGGTGTCCAAACCCTGCCCATACCCAGCCACTACGGTTTGGGCGTCTCCTATCTTTCTAGCGGAGGACCTTTTCTTATGAGCCAGCAACGCCCACGCCCCACACTTCCATCACCCTCCACCGGCACCTTGGGCGCCGTGGTTGCGGTGGTCGCCCTCGTTCTGGGTTTCCTCATTCTCCGCGACGTGAAGGACAACGGCGGTAGCACGCTGCCCGCCGGCTCCACACCAGTAGCCACCACACCTGATGGCGGCACCGCGGCTCCCACCACCACCGCAGCTTTCTCGGTGAATGGTTTCCGTATTCAGGTGGCCAACGCTTCTGGCTTGGCTGGCAGTGCAGGCCAAATGACCAACTTGCTCACACAGCAGGGTTATGTGGTGCAGCCAGCGCTCAACGTTCCTCCCGGAACTGCAAAGCGTGCAAAGACCGCTGTGTTCTACTTGGCTGGCTGTGAAGCAGCTGCCGACAATGTGAAGGGCGTGTTGGGCGGAAATGTGGAAGTGGCTGTGATGCCACAACCCATTCCGGTTGAGACCGGCACCATTGGTGAAGCGTGCATCCTCATTTTGTTGGGCACCGATCTTGCGAACAAGCCACTTGCTGGTGTTGTTGGCGGTGGCAACGGTCAAGCCGCAACAACCACT
>JALQYL010000142.1:0-231 GCA_023254135.1 Ilumatobacteraceae bacterium
ATGGCCTTTTGACGGGCCTTGATGTCGGAATCCTTTGCACCGTCTTTTTCCATGGCCTTGAGTTCGGCCTCGTGCGACTTGAGAAGTGCCTTGAGGTCCTTGTCGCGCTTGTCGGTGGTGATTTCCTGGTCAGCGAGGAAATCTTCTTCGATTTCCTTCATCTTCTCGTGGCGCTTGTCGACATCGACAGTGGCAATCAACCATGCAGCGAAGTCGATGACCTTCTCAAGT
>JALQYL010000142.1:241-2891 GCA_023254135.1 Ilumatobacteraceae bacterium
TTCACTGTATGAAAACAGTGAAGTAATGTTTGCGGTGACCAGATCAGTTTCGCTTCCCTTCCGATGTTTTCAGGTTTGTTGAATGCGCTTTCGGAGCTCCATCGCTTTTATCTCTGTGTTTTGAGGAGTCCCTTTCATGGGCAACAAACTGTATGTGGGCAATCTGCCCTATAGCTTCCGTGACGAAGATCTGCAGCGCGCCTTCTCGGCACACGGCAACGTCACCAGCGCCAAGGTGATGATGGAGCGCGACACCGGTCGCTCCAAGGGCTTCGGCTTTGTGGAAATGGGCAGCGATGCCGAAGCGCAAGCTGCCATCGAAGGCATGAATGGTGCACCTTTGAACGTGTGACTTCAACGCCACAACGCTCACAGATGATTCCCTTGAAGCGCACGCGCTTGTACTTGCCGCAGTAGCACTCCCAGTCGCGAGTAGGTCCGAAGATCTTTTCGCAGAACAGGCCGTCCTTCTCGGGACGCAATGTGCGGTAGTTGATTGTTTCTGGCTTCTTGACCTCGCCCTTTGACCAAAGGCGAATCTGATCCGCGGTGGCAAGGCCGATGCGGAGCTGGTCGAACATGTTCACGTCGAGCATGGGAGTTTCTTTTCCTTCGATTCGATTGATCAGTTAGTGCGGGCGGGACGGCGGTCACGATCGTCGTCATCAGAGCCACGCTCTGGACGACTGATGTCGATACCAAGTTCTTCCGCTGTGCGGTAGATCTCGTCGTCGAACTCGTGCATTTCAATTTCACGGCCATCGTTGTCGAGAACCTCGACATTGAGACACAGTGACTGCATTTCCTTCATGAGCACCTTGAATGATTCAGGGATACCTGGTTCAGGAATGTTGTCGCCCTTGACGATTGCTTCGTACACCTTGACGCGACCAAGCACGTCGTCGGACTTGATGGTGAGAAGTTCCTGCAAGCAGTACGCGGCACCATATGCCTCGAGTGCCCACACTTCCATTTCACCAAAGCGCTGACCACCGAACTGTGCCTTACCACCGAGTGGCTGCTGTGTGATCATGCTGTATGGACCGGTGGAACGAGCGTGGATCTTGTCGTCGACCAAGTGGTGCAACTTCAAGATGTACTTGTAACCAACAGTGATGTCCTTGTCGTAGTACTCACCGGTACGACCGTTGCGAAGCTTGGCCTTACCCGTCTTCATGATGAGACGCTTCTGACCTTCTGCTGTGTCGGCTTCTGGGTTGAGGTTTTCAAGGATTGCCTGGATGGTGGGGTGTTCACCAGCAGCTTCCTTCTCATCCCAGTGCGCACCGTCGAAAATTGGTGTTGCGATGTAGGTAGCTGGCTCTGTTGCTGCGCGAGTCTTCGACTCGGTGCCACGCAATGGGTTTTCGCCCACCTTCTTGCCATTGACATCCCAACCCCAACGGGCTGCGTAACCAAGGTGTGATTCAAGAACCTGACCAACGTTCATTCGGCTGGGAACACCGAGTGGGTTGAGGATGATGTCGACAGGAGTGCCGTCTTCCATGTATGGCATGTCTTCGATGGGGAGAATCTTGGAGATAACACCCTTGTTACCGTGACGACCAGCGAGCTTGTCACCCACGGAGATCTTGCGCTTCTGCGCAACGAAGACCTTGACCAACTTGTTCACGCCTGGTGGAAGTTCGTCGCCGTTTTCGCGAGAGAACACCTTGACGTCGATGACCTTGCCGCCTTCACCGTGTGGAACCTTGAGCGAGGTGTCACGCACTTCGCGTGCCTTCTCACCGAAGATGGCGCGGAGCAAACGCTCTTCCGGAGTGAGTTCTGTTTCACCCTTTGGAGTGACCTTGCCCACCAGTACGTCACCAGGACCTACTTCTGCACCCACGCGGATGATGCCTTCTTCGTCGAGGTCGCGAACGATTTCGTCGGAGAGGTTGGGAATGTCGCGAGAAATTTCTTCTTCACCAAGCTTGGTGTCGCGGGCATCCACTTCGTAGTTGTGAATGTGGATGGAGGTGAGCACGTCGTCGCGCACGATGCGCTCGGACAAGATGATGGCGTCCTCGAAGTTGTAGCCCTCCCATGGCATGAATGCCACGAGCAAGTTCTTACCGAGTGCCAATTCACCATCGTCGGTGGAAGGACCATCTGCAAGCAACTGACCCTTCGACACTTTCTGGCCTTCAACAACGCGGATGACCTGGTTGATGCAGGTGTCCTGGTTGGAGCGGTGGAACTTCATGAGCTTGTGCTCGGTGCGCTTTGACTTGCTGGCGTACTTCACCGCAATCATGTCGCCCGACACTTCTACGACTTCGCCGTCGTCCTCAGCGAGGATGACGTCTGCACCGTCGCGAGCGATACGACGCTCGATACCGGTACCGACCAGCGGCTTTTCCGGACGCAGGCAGGGAACGGCCTGACGCTGCATGTTGGCACCCATCAGTGCGCGGTTCGCATCGTCATGCTCAAGGAACGGAATCAGGGAGGCCGCAACGGAAACGATCTGGCCCGGCGCCACGTCCATGTACTGGACACGGGAAGGCTCGGCCAGGATGGTTTCACCCTTTTCACGACAGGTAACCAGGTCGTCGGACAGACGGCCTTCGCCATCCAACGCAGCATTAGCCTGCGCCACGACGTAATTGCCTTCCTCGATCGCCGACAGGTACTCGATATCGTT
>JALQYL010000143.1 GCA_023254135.1 Ilumatobacteraceae bacterium
GCCCGCTTTGGTTTGCTCGTTGGTGGATTCAGCGGTGAGGCTTTTGCTCACCATCGCTTTGCCTGCCAACTCGGGGTGGGCACGCACCAAGGCCAACTGGGGCGCACGACCCGCATCGTTCAGTACCTTCACCATGGCGTGCTTGAGTGCAGCAACAGAGGCAAAAGGGCGCATGTCCAAGGCTTGGGCGGCAATCCAGTCGGAGTGTTCGTACAAGCCTGTGAGCAAGGTTACCGCTTCGGCGTGGGGCAGGGTGTTGATTTGGTGCAGCGTGATGTGCGAGTGGCTCATGTCGTTGTCCTGCTTAAGGGGTAGGAAGTGTGAGACGGTGTGGGTGGTGGCAATCAGCTACCGCTGTAGGGATGCACTTGTTTCCAGTGGCGCGCGATGTCAATGCGGCGTGCCACCCACACACTCATGACTCCATTCTTCACACCCGATGCGAAGGAACTGTCACCATTCGGACCACCAAAAATCTTCCTTGCAGGCGTGGGCGAACTGATGACCGAAGTTGCGGGCGAAGTGTGCGACGGATTCTTGTGCCACGGCTTCACCACCGAGAAGTACTTGCGCGAAGTCACCATTCCGGCACTTGCACGCGGTCGCGCCAAGGCTGGCAAGACCATGGAAGGTTTCGAAATTGTGGGACCAAGCTTCGTAGTCACTGGTACCAACGAGGACGAAATGAAGAAGGCCGCTGCTGGCACTCGTCAGCAGATTGCGTTCTACGGTTCGACCCCCGCTTACAAGGGCGTGCTTGACGCTCACGGCTGGGGCGGTCTGCAAGACGAACTGAACACCTTGTCAAAGTTGGGTAAGTGGGAAGAGATGGGGAATCTCATCACCGATGACATTTTGAACACCTTCGCTGTTGTTGGTGAACCTGAGAAGATTGCACCAGAACTCAGCGCTCGTTATGGCGACGTGATTAGCCGCATCAGTTTCTATGCCCCCTACAAGGCAGACCCTGAGCGTTGGCTTCCCATCATCGACGCGCTCAAGAAGGCGTAAGCACTTAAATAGAAAAGGCCCCGAGGAGAAATCCTCGGGGCCTTTTTATTTCAATTAATCAAATGATGGTCGTGAGCGCAACGAACGCTTCAACTCCGCCATGCCACTGGTGGTTGCCACAGTTTCCACTGCATCCCACAACTTCAACGCTTCATCTCCACGTGGAATGTTGGCGATTACAGGACCAAAGAACGATGCTTCTTTTGCACCACCAGGGTGGAACGTGAGAATGGGAGTGCCCACGTCTTTGCCCGTGCGCTCCAGTGCCAATTCGGTTTCGGCACGAATGAGCGCATCAAACGATTCGTCATCCACCGACTCTGCCCATACCGCTGGAAGACCTGCAGCGGAAAGCAATCCGGCAATGTGGCCCTGAGCATCGGCAACAAAGAGTTCACGCTCCTGCTTGTTGTGCAAGCTGGTTCCGAGCGCGGCGTACACCTTTCCTACTGCATCGTTACCCGCCTCTGCGCGTGCACGTGCAGCAACACGAAGTCCCTTTGTGCCTGATGCGTGAACGTCTGCGTAACCGGCAGGCATCTTGGAATAGTCCATCTTGTCTTCGTTGAGAAACTTCAACGAGATGAACTTCCACTCCACTTGGTAGTTGCGTAGTGACTGAACTTCAGCCACCCATCGCGATGTAATCCATGCCCATGGGCACACTGGATCGAAGAAGAAATCGAGGTCAGCCATGGCTAGACCCTAGCGATTTCACGCTCCTCATACGTTTCGATGATGTCACCAGGCTTGAGGTCTTGGAAGTCGGACAAGCCGATACCGCACTCGAAACCTTCGCGCACTTCACGAGCATCATCCTTGAAGCGACGCAACGATTGAATCGAGCCCTTCCAGATGATGGTGCCTTCGCGAAGGAAACGAACCTTGGTTCCGCGTGTGACCACACCTGTGCGAACGAAACAACCTGCGATGGCGCCTTGCTTTGGTACGCGGAAGATTTCGCGCACTTCGGCTTCGCCAGTAACCACTTCTTCGAACTCTGGGGCCAACAGACCGAGCATTGCTCGTTCCATGTCTTCCAGAAGTTTGTAGATGATTTCGTAGGTACGAATCTCCACCTTCTCGGCTTCTGCAAGGTCACGCGACTTGCGGTCGGGACGCACATTGAAACCGATGAGTGTTGCATTGGTGGCAGCAGCCAAGGTGATGTCGTTTTCGGTGATACCGCCAACGCCACGGTGCACGAATGCAACCTTGACTTCATCACGCTCGAGCTTTCGCAAGCTTTCGGTAACAGCTTCCAGCGAGCCCTGCACGTCAGCCTTGATGACAAGGTTGAGTGTGGCCACTTCGCCAGCCTGAATTTGACTGAAGATGTCTTCCAACTTGACGCCTGACTGAACACGAGCGTCGCCACGCTGGTTGAGAACGCGACGTGTTTGACCACGTGATTCACCAACAACGCGAGCTGTCTTTTCATCGGGAGCGGCACGGAACTCGTCGCCTGCTTGAGGCACGGATGCAAGACCCAACACCTGAACGGGTGTGGAAGGGCCGGCTTCCTTGATTTGTTCGCCGCGCTCGTTGATGAGTGCGCGCACCTTGCCCCATGCAGCACCGGCCACAATGGGGTCGCCCACCTTGAGAGTGCCCTTGTCGACCAACACGGTGGCCACAGGACCACGACCAATGTCGAGGTTTGCTTCGAGCACAACGCCCTTTGCACGACCCTGAGGGTTGGCAGTGAGTTCTTCGAGTTCGGCAACAACGTTGAGCTGTTCG
>JALQYL010000144.1 GCA_023254135.1 Ilumatobacteraceae bacterium
CGCACAACAAATTGGGGTCCACTGTGGTGGTGGGTGCCACTGTTGTGGAAGTCACCGTGGTGTCTGGCGCAGATGTATCGGAACCGCCACATGCCGCAAGCCCTGTCAGGGAAACCAAGGGCAAAGATGAAAGAAAAGCCTGACGGAAACGACGTGAACTCATACCCCCAAGGGTATGCGCCACATCGGCTGTTTTCGGTGTGCCGCTGAGCACAGCGATGTCTTAGGCACACCTCATGCGGTGATCTTCACCTTCTTGGTGATGGTCTTGCCGGTCTTTGGTTTCACCGTGATGGTGACACTGCAGGTGCCCTTACCCACCATCTTCACGTTCGTCCCTGAGACGGTGCACACCTTCTTTGAAGACGACGAGGTCACTGTTGTCTTGGCACCCTTGGGCACCGTGATGCCTGCGGCCTTCACCAATGTTGATGATGAAGTGCTCTTGCCCACCTTCGACGAAACTCCGCCGCTCACAGGTGAGGAAGTGGTGGACCCACTGGATGTACCAGACGACGAACTGCCAGAACTACTGCTTGAAGACGATGAAGGTGGTGTGGTGGTGGTTGGTGAGACCGATGCAGCATTGGTGGTCACCGAGATTCGTGCGGATGACTTTGCATTGTTGTTGTTGGCCATCACTTGCACTTCCACCCAATAGGTGGTGCCGTCAGCAAGTCCGGTGATCTCTCCGGTGAGGTCTCCCACATTGCTGCTCGCAACTATGGTGCCACCATTTTGTGCGTTGTATGCAATGAGGTTGTACATGGTGAATCCAAGTCCGAAGTCACCAAAGTCGGTGACGGCATCCCATGTCATGGTTACCTTGTTAGCGCCACCCGTTGCATGAACATTGGTGGGCGCAGCAGCCAATCGTTTGGTCGCCATTTGTACTCGTGCAGTTTCCGCAGATGCAGTGGTTGCGGTGGCACTCACCGTCACATACACAGTGGAATCGGGTGTCAACGATGTAAACGTGCAGGTGTTCAGCGACGGATTGTTCTGCACACATGTGTCGAGCAAGCTTCCACCTGTTGCCGCTGAATACGCACGTGCCGTGTACGACGTAATGGGGTTCCACGCATTCGATACAGGTGCATCCCACGTGACCTCCATCTGCGGAGCATCCCAACCACCATTGCCCTTTGTTACGTTTTGCGCGAGCGTTGGAGTTGCAGATGGTGATGCATTCGTCAGCAATGTGGGAATGTTCAGGATTCCAGCTCCGCATCCGGTGCATGTGACGGCAGTGGATGAATACTTCAACAAAGCCTCCATGCCATCGGAGTTGAGTCGTGCATTGTCGGCGGTTGTTGCGTACTTTGTTTTCACCATCGCAACAGCAGCCGAGACAATCGGTCCAGAGAAACTGGTTCCTGCTCCGAAATAGTATTGATACACAGGAGTAGTGCGGTGCCGAAGTTCTGTACTTGAAGCGGTGAGAATCTCTCCCGCGTAATCTCCACTCTGTCCATACAAGCCGTCACCACCTGGTGCTGAAATATCAGCACCCGCGTTGGAATACCAGGCGAGCGTGTTGCTGGTGCCCGTGGCACCCACACTGACCACGTGGTTGCAGTTTGACGGTGTGTTACGTCGAGCATCAATGCCACTGTCATTGCCTGCCGATGCCACCACAACAATTCCTGCGGCATTGGCCTCGTTAATGGCGTCTTGGTACACCGTTGGACAGTAGTCAATGCTTCCTTGATCAGAACCCAGTGACATATTGATCACTTTCACAGGATTGGCATTTGTATTGCCACCAATGCTGACGCCGGCGGCCCAACGAATTCCATTCACCAGGTTCATGTAGTCATCGGTTTCAATGCAACGGCCAAGCACGCGCACAGGAACAATTTTCACGTTGGGTGCAATACCCGAAATGCCCTTTACGTTGTTACGTGTGGCCGCAATGATGCTGGCCACTTCAGTTCCGTGCCAATGCATGTCGCGGAATCCGGCAAAGTTGTATTCGTAGTAACCCGTGCCATCGTCGTTGTTGATGCCAGTGGTGTGGCATTCGTTGGTGTTTCTACCTTGGCCTTCGTCGGTGGGGTCTGCATCCACACCATCGCCATCACCGCCACTCGTATATCCATCGGGGTTGTCGTTGTAGTTCGTCAAAATGCTGGGATTCTGAATGCGTGAGCGATCGATAAAGTCGCGCCCAGGCAATAAGTTGCCAACTAAATCCGGATGGTCAAGTTTTCCTGAGTCAAGAACAGCAACATTCACTCCCGTTGCATTCGCAGCACTGTCACTCAGTGCAGTTGCTGCACCCACGATGGTGCGATACCAACTCTGTTTTGATTCACACACGTCAGTTCCAGTACTGCCAGCACCGGTGCACGCAACAAATTGCGCGGCTTCGGTGACCACATGGTCATGCAACGGAAACATCACGTCGGCCACGTTCACCAATCCGGTGGCCTTCAGTCGGTTCGCAATCAGACGTGCTTGTTCGCCGGAGATGGCAGGCGAGAGATTCAAGCCCACAATGTCGTTGGGAAATTCAGACCCGAACGAAAAGGAAACGCCCTTGATGTCAGCGGTGCCAGTCGGGCGACCTTCTTCATCCACTCGGCTCACGCCAGGTAGGTATCGCACCGTGATCTGAGAAACCGCATTCGCTTCATCGCTGACTGCTGTCTGCACCTTCAACATGCCCAGGCTCGGAAGCACACCGGTTTCCACCGCAGCCACCGACGCTGCCAGCAGCAGGCCAACCGTCAAAAATG
>JALQYL010000145.1 GCA_023254135.1 Ilumatobacteraceae bacterium
TGCCTCGTACCGGACCGTCGAGGCGTTGCAGATTGCAGTTCACCACGAAGATCAAGTTGTCAAGCTTTTCGCGAGCGGCCAGTGAAATGGAACCGAGGGTTTCAGGTTCATCGGTTTCACCGTCGCCGATGAATGCCCACACGCGGCTCTCTGACGTGTCGTCTATTTCGCGGTTGTGCAAATAGCGACTGAATCGCGCTTGGTACAGCGCGGTAAGTGGACCCAACCCCATGGAAACCGTGGGGAACTCCCAGAACTCCGGCATGAGTCGTGGATGCGGGTAGCTGGACAACCCTTTGCCCTCGCGTCCAATCTCTCTGCGGAAATGATCGAGGTCGTCCTCGGACAATCGTCCTTCCAAGAATGCGCGTGCATAGATACCCGGAGCAGCGTGACCTTGGAAGTACACATGGTCACCAACGGTTCCATTGTCTTTGCCACGGAAGAAGTGATTGAAACCAATCTCGTACAAACTTGCCGAGCTGGCGAATGTGGAAAGGTGTCCGCCGATTCCTTCGGCTTCGTGATTGGCGCGCGTGACCATCACCGCGGCGTTCCAGCGAATGTAGGCGCGAATGCGACGCTCCAGATGTTCGTCGCCGGGGAACCATGGTTCGTCTTCGGACGGAATGGTGTTCACATACGGCGTGGTGACGGTTTCACCGAAGTTGACATGCGTTTCTTGTGCTCGCTCCAGCAAGCGAGCCAACAAATACCGTGCACGATTCTTGCCGTGCACTTCCACCACGGAGTCAAGCGAGTCGAGCCACTCTTGTGTTTCGCCCGGATCGTTGTCTGGCAACTGATGGATGGAACCGTCGGAACTCACGCGCACATTCTCCCACTTTTTCCAACGGGGTTGCTTGCGAGGGTGAAATGTCGGTGTTGAACACTCCCATGGTGAACAATCGAGGAATGACTTTTGCCGACGACGTGCTCGTGATTTATACAGACGGCGCATGTTCCGGCAATCCCGGACCTGGCGGCTGGGCGTGGGCAGTGGCACCCACGGGCGAAGTGAACTCCAGTGGGGCAGAGGCACACTCCACGAATCAGCGCATGGAAATTCGGGCGGCATATGAAGCGGTGATGGCATTTGCCGATGATCCGCGCATCATTCGTATTGTGGCCGACTCCACCTACGTGGTGAAGTGCTTCAACGATGGGTGGTGGCGTGGCTGGCACGCACGTGGATGGAAGAACTCACAGCGTCAGCCCGTGGCGAATCGCGACTTGTGGGAGCCATTCATTGACCTGGTGAATTCCCGTGGCCGAGTGGAGTTCGAGTGGGTGAAAGGTCACAGCGGCGACCGTATGAATGACCTCGTTGATGCCCTGGCGGTAGCCCACACGCAGAAATAGTCCCTGAGCGGCGTTTGGCTTGGGGGCAAAGGCCCCTCATTGCGTAGCCTTGCGGTCATGGAACTTAAGGGAACTAGTGCAGTAGTAACAGGTGGAGCATCCGGTATCGGTGCCGCCTCCGTTCGTCTTCTTGCGAAAGCAGGAGCAAAGGTCGTCATCGCCGACCTTGAACGTCAGCGTGAGGTGGGTGAAGCACTCGCCAAGGAAGTTGGTAACGCAGCTTTCTGCCCGGTTGACGTCACCAAGACTGAAGACATCATCAACGCCGTGGAAATGGCAAAGAGCATGGGACCACTTCGCGCTCTCGTCAACTCCGCAGGTATCGGTGCAGCACAGCGCACCATCGGCAAGGACGGTCAGTACTCATCGGCCGCCGACCTTGAGCGTTTCAAGCTTGTCATCGCCATCAACCTTGTTGGCACATTCGACGCCATCCGCATTGCAGCAACCGCAATGAGCCAGAACGAGCCATTGGAAGACGGCGAGCGTGGCGCAATCGTGAACATCGCATCCGTTGCAGCATTCGACGGCCAAATCGGCCAGAACGCATACTCCGCATCGAAGGGTGGCGTTGTCGGCATGACATTGCCAGTTGCTCGCGACCTCGCAGCTTCCGGCATTCGCGTGAACACCGTGGCTCCTGGCCTCATCGACACACCCATCTACGGCAGTGGCGAGCAGAGCGAGAAGTTCAAGGAGCAGCTGCAGAAGGGCGTTCTCTTCCCACAGAAGTTGGGCAAGCCAGAGCAGCTCGCATCAATGGTTCTTGAATGCATCACCAACAGCTACATGAATGCCGAAACCATCAGAGTTGACGGTGGCATTCGTATGCCGCCTAAGTGAGCATCGTTTTTCACAACGATCCATTCACGCCGTTTGATCGGCGACCCATTACTCATGTTGATTCCCCGGGCTTTGGCTCGGGGAATCTTCGTTCCGAGCCAGTACCCGCTGAATACATTCCCACCGCAGTAGATGCTGCGCGTTTGCGAGTGGGTGCGCGTCAACTCGATGTGAACCAGTGGGTGTCCACTCCCGATGCCGACTGGTTGCCCACGCAGGTGATGAAGATGCAGCTCATCAACGAGCGACCACACGAAGTGATCGGCTTCGAAGAAGTGGCAAAGGAAGCATGCGAGGAAGCATCGCGCGGCGTGTTGAACTCCCTGAACCTTTCCGAGAGTGATCAAGAAGGCATCGACGCACTCATCGATGCGGCAGCGGCAGTGGCCGACGACTTGTGCATTCTTCTTCCCGACGAACACGGTGTTCCGCGTTTGCGTGCAGCCGTATTGTGTTCGCCCACTCGC
>JALQYL010000146.1 GCA_023254135.1 Ilumatobacteraceae bacterium
GGTTCAACAAGCGGATACACGGCACGACGAAATTCAAGTAGTTCTTTCTTCACTTTGTACATGCGAGCGGATGGAGCAGGAACTTCATCATCAAAAACGATGTCTTCGAGTTGTTCAACATTCTCCTGCAAATTCCGCGCAACTTCGATGTACTGATCAACCAAACGATCGAGTACTTCATGGAGAACTGCCGTGCTTCCGGCAGACAATCGTTCCGGGTGTTTTTCGAGATCCGTTCGGATGGATTTCATGGGAATGGCGTCACCGTGCCGCACAATCAATACCATCTCACTGTTCACAAACACTGCAATATCGCCGACGGCAATACGTGATGATTGATTGTCATACATCACGGTCTTCAGAACCAAGAACGCATGATTGGGATAAATATCCAGCTTCGGCCGTTGTCGACCAACTACTGCATCTTCAATTGCCAGTGAGTGCAGAGAAAACATTCGTTGATAGTGCTGCATTTCATCAAGCACGGGGTCAACAAGACCAACCCATGAAAATCCACCGGAACCATGAGGTTTCAAATCTGGGATGCGCTCACCATTTACGTACGTTGCAGCATCAACTAACACTTAAGACCTCACAAGAATCCATATGACTTTTCAGTTGTCTATCCGGCTTGAACGAAAGCCGTCACCGAGTTGGCAATCATCTGCACTGCAATAGCGGCCAACAACATGCCGGCAACTCGCGCAAGCAACACCACACCGGCAGGTCGAATCACCTTCACCACCAACCCACTGAAACGTAAGGCAAACAATGTGATTGACAACGTGACGCCGATGCCCGCGAGCACGCTGAACCACTCTGCGATTCCATCGGCGCGTTTGAAGAACACGATGGTGGCAACAATGGTGCCGGGCCCAGCCAACAACGGTGTTCCGAGCGGAACCATGGCTATAGAGGTGCGCTGTTCGGGTGATGCAGCCTCGAAGGTGTCCTCATGTCCCTTGCCGTACAACAACTGCAACGCCACCAGAAGCAATAACAAACCACCGGCACCTTGCAACGCAGGTACCGACACATTGAGGTAATTGAGAATGCTTTGTCCACCAATGGCGAACAGTGAGATCACCGCGAATGCCGTGGCCACCGCAAGATAGGCGGCGCGATGGCGTTCTTTGTCGGAGAGATTCTTGGTGACCGAGAGAAAGATGGGCGTGTTCCCCGGCGGGTCCATGATGACCAACATGGTGACGACTACTTCTCCGAACAAATTCATGATGCGAGGCTAGTTCTTGTTACTTGAACGCGTCGATGAACATCACGACTGCGAATGCCACGAATGCAATGGATGAACCGATGCGGATTGCCTTTTCTGGCAAGCGATCGCCGAGAGCCTTGCCCACCACTATGGCAAGTGCATCAGCTGCGACCATTCCCAATGTGGAGCCCACCCAGGTGCCAAAGAGTCCGTTATCGGTAGCGAGTGTGATGGTGGCCAACATAGTTTTGTCGCCGAGTTCAGCAAGGAAGAAAACGGTGCCCACCGAAAGAATCACATGACGTGATGAAAGGTGTGTGCTCTCTTCGTCTTCTTCGGTGAGTTCGTCTCCGCGAAGTGTCCAGGCAGCAAAAAACAAAAATGCGAGTGCCGAAACAATGTTGATTGCCTTGGTGGGCATCGCATTGCCGATGACTCCACCGATGGCAACGGAGAACAAGTGCACCAGACCTGTTGCGAGCGTGATGGCAGTAACAACTGGCCAGAACTTGAAGCGGGTAGCGAACGCCAACGCCATGAGCTGGCTCTTGTCGCCAAGTTCAGCAACAAAAATGACGCCGAAGCTGAGAAGCAGTGCATTGATCATTGTTTAACCCTTGAAATTCTGCATGCGAGTCGCAAGCTTTGTGTGAGATGTCATCATCTCCGAGACTTTGTTGCTCACCAGGTGACCGTTGCGCACAACAGCCTTACCGTGAACGATGGTGTCGCGGGCAGCGGAAGGTCCACAGCGCAACCAGCCCTCAATGGGGTCGGAGATGACGCCGGCGAATTGAATGCCGGTCAGGTCCCACACGGCCACGTCGCCCACCATGCCTACGGCGAGTTGCCCGATTTCGCCGATACGACCCAGGCAGCCTGCGCCTCCGATAGTGGCTACTTCAAGCGCCATACGCGCATCAGCAGCGTCGGCTCCGTTGCGCAATTTTGCCAGCAGCATTGCTTGACGCGCTTCCAACCAGAGGGTTGCGGAGTCAGCCGATGACGAACCATCGACGCCGAGACCCACGTGCACACCAGCCTTGCGCAGATCGACAATGGGTGAAATGCCCGAAGCAAGAATGAGGTTGCTGCTGGGGCAATGTGCAGCGCCAATGCCGGCGGCGCCGAGTTGTTTGATCTCGTCGTCATTGGGCATCACGCAATGCGCCACCCATGTGCGGTTCGAGAGCCAGCCCACTTCCTTCAGATATTGGAAAGGACGACACCCGAACGTTGCAATAGAGAAATCGTCGTCCTCGGCGTTTTCTGCAAAGTGCGTGTGTAAACGAACATCGAGTTTCTCTGCAAGTTCTGCAGAACGAATCATGAGTTCTTTTGTGACGCTGAACGGAGAACATGGTGCGAGCGCAACACGAGTCATTGCGCCAAACGAACGGTCGTGGTGCTTTGCAACCGCTTCTTGGCTGAGTGCGAGAATTTCATCATCTT
>JALQYL010000147.1 GCA_023254135.1 Ilumatobacteraceae bacterium
GCTCAAGGGCAAGGAAAACATCCGCGCCATTGCCACGCGCTACCGCGACAGCATTCAGTTCATGTGGGATCAAACGGTGCGCGCCATGAACAAGGGGTGGACCGCGGACGAGATTGCATCGCGTGTCACCCTGCCAGAGTTGTACGACGTGGACTATCTCACTTCCGAGCGCTACGGCGTGACGGAACACCACGTGCGTCAGATCTACATGGGTATTCGCGGTTGGTTCGACGGTGATGAATCGAAGTTGTTCCCACTGGAGCCTGCTGAGAGATTCGCAAAGTTGATTGCCGGCTTTGGTGGACGTGCAGAGGTCACGGCGCAGTGCTCTGCTGCGTTGGCAGCCGATGACATTCGGTGGGCCACAGAATTGGCCACGTGGTTGGTGCGCTCAGAGGGCGCCACTGCCGACGAGCGAGCCTTGCTTGCGTCGTGCCTGCGCGTGATCGCAGAGCGAACTCCGGCTGCAAACATTCGCAACTGGTGCATCACACGTGCGCGTCACTTGGATGGTTCGTTCCCCATGGACCGCTTCATGGTGCACAACTTCAATCCGAAATTCCTGGCGGAATCGTCTGCAGTGGGCATTGTGCACACATTGCGCGTTTTGGTGGACCCAGAAAAGATCGAGGGAATCGATCACCACATTGCATTCGCCATTGGCGATGAAGAATCGGGTTTGCACATCCGCAACTGCGTAGCGGTGCCCACGAATGGTTGGGGAGCACAGACTCTGGTGCGCATGCCGCGTGATGTGTTCATGGGTGTGGTGTCGGGTCGACGTTTGTGGAGCGAAGCAGTAACCGCGGGCGACATCAAGGTGTCGGGAGATGTGGATGTGGTGAATCAATTCCGCACTTCGTTGGACAACAAGGGATTCGCAGGCTGACCATGGCAATGCCCACCGGACCTTCATTACCAAAGCCCACGCCATCGTTCGCTGGCAGTACGGGCCGATTGATTGCAGACTCTGAACCAGCAGCAATTGACGCGAATTTCCCTGGCGAAAACGCGCCAAACATCGTGTTGATTTTGTTGGACGATGTGGGCTTCGGAACGTGCGGCACATTCGGCGGTCCGGTGCCCACGCCAGCACTCGACCGGGTGGCGGCCAATGGATTGAAGTTCAACCAGTTCCACACCACGGCATTGTGCTCACCTACACGTGCAGCAATGCTCACGGGTCGCAACCACCATGCGGTGCACATGGGCAACATTCCCGAAGGTGCGTCGGCGTTTCCTGGATACGATTGCATCATTCCGAAAGAAGCAGCAACGGTTGCAGAGATTCTGAAGCAGAGCGGATATTCCACCGGAGCATTCGGCAAGTGGCACGTGACTCCTGCGCACGAACAAACGCTGACCGGCCCCTACGATCGTTGGCCCACGGGCTTGGGCTTCGAACGCTTCTACGGGTTCATGAGCGCCGAGGCCTCGCAATGGGAGCCGCCGCTGTACGACCAGACCACACCGGTGATGCCGTATGAAGGTCGTGATGACTATCACATGAGCGAAGACCTGGCAGAAAAAGCGATTGCGTGGATGCGATTGCAACGCGCCAGCAATCCGAAGCGTCCGTTTTTCACGTATTTCGCCACGGGCGCCATGCACTGTCCGCACCACGTGTGGCCCGAATACATCGATCGCTTCAAGGGTCAATTCGACGAGGGGTGGGATGTTCTGCGTGAACAGGTCTTCCAACGTCAATTGGAACTGGGCGTGATCCCGCCGAACACCACACTCACGCCACGTCCAGACGCCGTGCCCAGTTGGGAGTCGTATCCCGACAAGTACAAGCCCGTTGCATCTCGTCTCATGGAAGTGTTCGCTGGATTCATGGCGCACACAGATGAACAGATCGGCAAGTTGCTCGATGCGCTCGACGAAATGGGCGAGACTGAGAACACCTTGTTCATCTACATCACGGGTGACAACGGAGCATCAGCCGAAGGAACAGTGAATGGTGCGTGGGCTGCGCCTAGTTTCCAGAATGGTTTTCCTGAAGACCCCGAGTGGTTGTTGCATAACATGGCTGACTTTGGTTCGGCAAAGTGTGAGAACCACTACAACCTTGCGTGGGCATGGGCGCTTGACTCACCATTCCAATGGATGAAGCAAGTGGCGTCGCACTTTGGCGGCACCCGCAATGCCATGGCATTGCAGTGGCCCGCTCGCATTTCGTCGCCCGGCGGATTGCGCACACAGTTCCATCACATCGTGGATATTTTCCCCACATTGTTGGAGGCTGCCGGCATCGAGGCACCTCGCGCGGTGAATGGCATCGAGCAGATGAACATCGACGGCGTTTCCATGTTGTACGCGTTGGATGATGCGTCGGTGCCGTCCACGCACACCACGCAGTACTTCGAAATGTTTGGTAATCGTGCGTTGTATCACGATGGCTGGATTGCATCGTGCTTCCACGGTCGTTTGCCTTGGAAGCGTTTCGATTCGGTGCCATTTGATGACGAGCACGAGAAGTGGGAGTTGTACAACATCACCGAAGACTTCTCGCAGGGTGTCGATCTGGCTTCGCAGTTCCCTGAAAAGTTGGCTGAGTTGCAGCAGTTGTTCCATGAAGAAGC
>JALQYL010000148.1 GCA_023254135.1 Ilumatobacteraceae bacterium
CATCTCCACGTCGCGGTCGCGGGCGATGGCCAGGCCGTGCGCATAGGAGAGGACGGTGGAGGCGTGGCTGTTCTCGATGAAGTCGTGGCGGCTCTCCTCGCGGTTGGGGTAGCCGCTGATGCCGTCGCTCTGGCGCAGGTTCGCAAACCCCGCCTGACGACCGGTGAGGATCTTGTGCACGTAGGCCTGGTGGCCGGTGTCCCACAGGATGGGGTCGTGCGGACTGTCGAAGACGCGGTGCAGGGCGATGCTGAGCTCGACCGCGCCGAGGTTGGAGCCCAGGTGACCACCCGTTTCCGACACGGCATTCACGATGAAGTCGCGAATCTCTGCCGACAACGCATCAAGGTCGCTCGCGGGGAGGGCCCGAAGGTCCTCTGGCGAGTTGATGCGGTCGAGAATTGCCATGGAGGTCAAGGCTACCCCCGCACTCATTTCCCCCCGAAGTGCCGAAAGTTACGCGTGGGCGGCGGGATGGCCCGCAGAAGCCGCAGCGAACGTGGCGTCGAGACGGCGTTGGTTCCATGTGTGCAACGCATTGCCAAGCACGAAACCCAACCCCAGCACCACCAGACCCCCGACTCCGTCGAGCCAGTAGTGATTGGCCGTGACCACAATGGTCATCAAGGTGAAAGCGGGGTACAACAGCACCGCAGCCCGTATCCACTTCTTGCGTGCAAGTGGCCACACGGCGAACGCACACCATGAGGCCCACCCAATGTGCAGTGATGGCATGGCGGCGTATTGATTGGAGGCTTTGGCAATTCCACCGCTATCGAAGTCCCACGGACCGCCGTATTCCTTCAACGTGTCAACAAAACCAAAGTTGGTGGCGCCGTTGTAGTTGCGCAACTTGGTGGGAATGCAAGCGCCGCCGTAGTTGTGTTCGGCGGTCACTGATGGACACGGCGCGTCAAGCAGACGAGGCGGCATGAGCGGGAACAGTGCAAAACCGATGATGGCCAGTCCGGTGGAAATGGCGAGCGCGTTGCGAAACAGTGGGAACACGTCTTTGCGACGACTGAACAACACCCAGAACACGCCGATGGTGACGGCAAAGTGTGCGGTGCCATAGAAGGTGTTGAGGGCCTGGATGATTCCCCTGTACGGCAGGAACCACTGCTGGATGGACTCCTCATGGAAGAGGCCAACGGCACGTTCGAAGCGGATGACCTTCATGGCGTTGTTGAACGAATGGAAGGGGATGTCGGCACCCTTCACATGGATGGAACCGAAGCGGTTTCGAGTGAGCGAATACACGAAGTAGAAGGACCCCATGATGGCCACTTCTTTCCACCAGCGAGTGCGGTGTTCGCGCCGTCGAATGGCGCCAGTGTCATCGGGGTCAATCATTGTGCCCACAAGACTACGAGACATGCCGTTAGTAGGCTGACTCTCGTGAGTCTCGTGGATATGTCCCAAGAATTCGATACCTCTGTGTTGGCACGTGTGCTGGCGAAGGGCAAGTCAACGGGGGCCGGTTTCTCCGAGATCTTCATTGAGGACAAGCGCACAATGGGTGCCAGTCTCGATGACGGCAAGGTGGAACAAGTGTCCAGCGGTCGCGACAGTGGCGCAGGTATTCGTGTCATCAATGGCGACACCACGGGGTTTGCCTACACCGCAGACCTTTCCGAAGCTGGTCTCATGGCGGCTGCCGAAGCTGCAGCAGCCGCGGCGAGCAGTGGTGGTGGCGGAACCAACACCGTGGCATTGCAGAGCGTGAAGCGCCAGAAGGTGAACAACGTGTTGGTGTTGCCCAGCAGCGTGGCGAAGAAGCGCAAGGTGGAGTTGCTCATGATCGCCAACGATGCCGCGCGTGGCGTGAACAACAGCATCGTGCAAGTGTCGGCGGGCTATTCCGATGCCACACGTCGCATTCTTGTTGCCAACTCCGATGGCGTGTTCGCCAGTGACGAACAAGTGCGCACCATCTTCCGCGTGTCTGCTGTTGCGAATGGCGACGCCGGCATGCAAACCGGATACGACTCGTTGGGTCACACCATTGGTTTCGAATTGTTCGATGAAGAGAGCGTGGAAGAGTTGGCTCAGCGCGCAGCACAGCAAGCCGTCACCAAGTTGCGCGCACGACCAGCGCCAAGTGGCGCCATGCCCGTTGTCATCAAGTGCGGTTCGGGCGGCGTGTTGTTCCACGAAGCATGTGGCCACGGTTTGGAAGCAGACCTGGTGGCCAAGGGTGCCAGCGTGTACGCAGGTCGTGTGGGCGAACTAGTTGCATCGCCATTGGTCACCTTGGTGGACGACGGCACCATGAGCCGCGAGTGGGGCGCCATTGGTATTGACGACGAAGGCCATGCATCGAAGCGCAATGTGCTCATTGAGAATGGTGTGCTCACCGATTACATGTGGGACCACATTCGCGCCACCAAGGAAGGTCACGTGCACAGTGGCAATGGTCGTCGCCAGAGCTACGAGCACCTGCCCATGGTGCGCATGACCAACACATTCGTGTTGAACGGCCAGGAAGACCCCGAAGAAATTGTGCGCGCAACACCCAACGGTGTGTACGTGGCCAAGTTGGGTGGCGGA
>JALQYL010000149.1:0-2273 GCA_023254135.1 Ilumatobacteraceae bacterium
TGCCGTAGAACTTGTCGAGATCCATCGGGCCGGTCCAGGTGCCGCGCAGCATGCCGGTCCAGGGCCCGGCCTCGTAATCGAGGCGCAGGTAGGCGCGGGTTTCCGGACGGGCGAAGGCGAGGGTGCCCATTTCGCTGAAGCGGTACTTGAAGTGCTCGACGGCGGCCGTCGTTTCCAGTTGCGGTGTCAGCTTGTAGGTAACGGTGAGGTCGCCGCCGACCACGGTGACCGGTTTCTGGGCCGAGGTGAACAGCGTGATCGGCAGGCCGCTGACCGGATCGCTGGCGCCCGAGTCGAGCAGGGCCATGTTCTTGATCCGGTTGTAGTTCAGCGAGCCGACGAAGGCCACCCGGTCGCCGGCGTAGGACAGCGCGTAGGACAGGTTGTCCGAAGTCTCGGCTTCCTTGATGTTGCGCACGATGCGCGTTGTCGCCAGGATGCCGTGATCCTGCTCGAAGAAGGAAGTCGGCGCACGGAAGCCGCGACCGATGGCGAAGCGGCTGTTCAGCTCGTGACTGTGGTTCCACAGCACGTTCAGGCGCGGGCTGGTGATGCCGCCGAAAATGTTGTGCTGGTCGTAGCGCACCGAGCCGTTGAGCTCGACGACGCCGTCCAGGAGGGCGCGGTAGGCCTGCAGGAAGACGCCCGGTGTACGGTACTTGTAGTTGTCAATGCCGTCGTTGACGGTCGATGTGCCGGTCGTGTTGTCGTAGGCGCTGCCGACGCTGCTCAGGTCTTCGTAGCGGTAGGTGGTGCCGACGGTGACCAGGGTGGCGCCGAGCGGCTGCTGGGTGCTGGCTTCCAGGTAGTACTGGGTCTGGTCGGCCTTGTAGTAGGAACCCTCGTAGAAGGAATCCTGCTTGTGCCTGGCGTAGCCGACGGCAAAACGCAGGCTGCCTTCGCCGAGCTTGCGGGTGGCGCTGGAAACGAATTGCTGGCGGTCGGTGAAGATGATTTCCGACATGCCGCCCCGGCCGTCGGTGTAGGGGATCACCGTGCCGGTGGCGGGGGCGATCCAGCCGTTACGGTCCGGCGAGCCGTTCCTGCCCTTGCTCCAGTCGAAGGGGTTGCCGCTCATGTTGGCCTTGACGCCGCTGTAGTCGGTGCCCATGGCGCCGCCCATGCGCTTTTCGTCGACCACGTCGAGTCGGCCCTTGAGCTTGAAGCCGCCGATGTCGTCGACGAAGAAGCCGAGGCCGCCCATGTTGCGCTTGAAGCCGGTGTATTCGGAAACGCCGTTGCCGTCGCCATCGACCGTGTCGTGCTGGTTGTGGCTGAAGTTGGCGGTCAGCGCGCCGCCGGTGAAGGTCTTGGCGCCGAACAGGTCGGTATTCCACTGGCCGAAGGAACCGAACTGCTGGTTGGCCATGAATTCATCCTTGAGCGGGCGGTGGGTGACGATATTCACCGAGCCGGCCAGCGCCTCGGGGGCGATCAGGCTGCTGCCGGCGCCGCGCGAGATGTCGATGCGCTCGATGCCGCCCAGGTTCACGCTGTCCAGGCCATAGGCGGTGGATACCGACGAGAAGATGGGAATGCCGTCGATGAGCAGCGTGGTGTAGCGGCCAGGCAGGTTGTTGAGCACGACGTTGCGCACGTTGCAGATCGAGCATTCGGTCTGCACCGAAATGCCGGGGCGCTTGTCGAGGGCCTCGGTGAGCATGGTGGCGCCGGTTTTTTCGAGTTCGCGGGCGCCGATCGATTCGGTGGCGACGATCTCGTCGCGCAAAACCGGCTTGGCGCCGACGCTGCGGCCGGACGATACGGTGACTTCCCCGAGTTGCTTGTCGGCCAGCGCCGGCAGGGCGAAGGCCAGGGCCAGCGCGGCGGCCAGCGGGCGAAGCGCATGCTTGTTCATGGTGTTGCTCCCTGGATTGCTATATTTTTTTGCTTGTTAAAAAGCCGCCCGCAGGCGGCCTGGTTCAGACGGAAGGATTACGGCTGGCCTTCCCCCGGCTGGGTGACGAACCCGATCTTGGTCAGGCCGGCGCGGCGGGCGGCGCTCATCGTCTCGGCCACCGTTTCGTAGCGGGTATTGCGGTCGGCCTTGAGGTGCATCTCGACGTTGGCGTCCTGGGCGACGGCCTCGCGGAACTTCTGCTCCAGGCCGTTGCGGTCCACCGTGTCGTTGCCGACATAGACGAGGTTCTCGCCAGTGATCGACACCTGCAGCGTCATCGGCTTTTCCGGGGTTGGCGTGCTGGCGGCGCGCGGCAGGTCGACCTTGACCGAATGCGTCATCAGCGGCGCGGTGATGATGAAGATGATCAACA
>JALQYL010000149.1:2283-2547 GCA_023254135.1 Ilumatobacteraceae bacterium
GCGGCGTCATGTTGATTTCCGCCGTCGGCATCTGGCTGCCGGGCGAATTGAAGGAACCCATGGCCATGTCAGGCAACCTCGGCGGCAGCGCGGGCGCGCATCGGGTGGATCTGGGCGCTGTTGGCGACGAAGGGCTTGCCAACCGTGAAGAAGGCGTGCAGGTCGTGGGCGAAGGCGTCGAGGTCGGCCAGCACGACGCGGTTGGCGCGGGTGAAGGCGTTGTAGGCGAAGACGGCGGGCAGCGCGACGGCCAGACCGGCGGCG
>JALQYL010000014.1 GCA_023254135.1 Ilumatobacteraceae bacterium
TAGGCCTTCACCAAGCTGGCTTCCATTTGACCCTTGCCTTGGCCCATCATGCGCGCAACGGCGTAGGAGAACTGACGTGAAGCCTGGGTGATGACTGCCATGCGGCCCAACTTCACCTGAGTGAGTTCGTACTCGCCAATGTTCTTTCCGAACACCACGCGGTTGTTGGCGTATTCAAGTGCTGCTTCGTATGCGGCCTGCATTACGCCAACGGCGCGAGCTGCGGTTTGCAAACGACCATTTTCGAAACCGGCCATCTGCAAGTAGAAACCTTGCCCCAAGCCATCGCGCTCACCGATGAGGTTTGCAGCAGGAACCCACCAATTTTCAATGGCGATTTCGTAGCTGTGCATACCGCGGTAACCAATGGTGTCGATGGGGCGACCTTCCATCTTTCCGCCACCGTCTTGGTTGAACATGAAGCCGTGTGCTTCGCCCTGAGGCTTTGGCACGATGAACAACGAAAGACCGCGGTGTGTCTTGGTGCGATCTGGATCTGTACGAGCAAGCAACATAAGCACGTTGGCGCGAGCGCCGAAAGTGCACCATGTCTTCACGCCGTTGATGAGCCAACCGTCTTCACCGTTGGGGCCCTTTGCTTCAACTGCGGTTGTCTTCAAGCCGGCAACGTCAGAGCCGTAGTCGGGCTCGGTTACAGCAACTGCCGACAGCACCTCTGCGCTTGCAAGCTTTGGCAACCACTCGTGCTTCTGAGCCTCGGTGCCACCCTTCACCAACGCGCGGGTGAGAATTTCTGGGCGAGTGATGAGCGAGCCACCAATTCCCAATGAAGCGCGTGACAGTTCTTCGGTGGCGATGACCGAAGCCATGTATTCGCCTTCGCCACCTTCGCTGAAGCCGTCGTATTCAACGGGAACACTGAGACCGAATGCGCCGATTTCTGCGAGGCCAGAGATCACGTCCTCGGGAACGTCGCCATTGTGACGGTGCACGTGCTCTGCCTGAGGTGCGATCACCTTTGCGCCGAATGAACGGAAGGTGTCTTGCACCATTTCGAATTCATCGTTGAGATGACGAGGGCCTTGTACTTCTGCAAGTGATGCAAGGAACTCGGGCGCGCGGTATGTCTGTACGAAATCGTGCGCTACAGAAAGCGCAGACGGATCAACGCCCCACAATTGTTCACGACCAATGAGGCGGGTAATCAAGTCGTGCACCATGTCGGCGGTGAAGGCACACGCGATGTTTCCCTCTTCGGTTCCCTTTGCGCCGTACTCCATGAGAGAACGAGATGTGGCAACGGCTGCCGCCACGTGCGCAATGTCATATGCGAGCGTCTGATTCTTGTCCGGACCGCCCTTTGCAACAAGTGATGCAACCGCTGTATCAACCATTGTCTGGGCAATGGCAATCACGTTTGCTGCTGTTGTGAGGTCTGGTGCTGTCGTACTCATAAATGGAAACGCTACAGGGGGGTAGTCGGCTCCGCCTAGGCTCAGATTCGTGGTGTCCGTCTCATTTCCTGCCGCAGATGCGCTGATTGGCGACACCCTGGCACTGCTGGCTGTGCATAACGGCGAGGTGGTGCATGAACACTACGGCGAAGGCGTCTCGGCGGAATCCACCCTGATCTCGTGGTCCATGGCCAAGAGCATCACACATGCACTTGTCGGTATGGCCGTGCTGGATGGCCGAATGTCACTTGATGACACCCACTTGTTTCCCGAGTGGGCCAACGACGAACGGTCCACGATCTCTCTGCGTCACCTGCTCAACATGTCGAGTGGTCTCGCATGGGTGGAGGATTACGTGGACGGCGAAGTGTCCGATGTCATCGAGATGCTCTTTGGCTCGGGTGAGTTCGCCGGCAACCATGCAGCGTTCGCCATCAACAAACCATTGGAAGCTACGCCAGGCAACTTGTACAAATATTCGTCGGGTACCACCAACATCATCACCAGGTTGTTGGCACGAGCATTGGGTGAAAAGCCGGGCGAGTCGAACGTGGTGAGCAGGTTCATGCAGACGCGGTTGTTCGATGTGCTTGGCATGGCTTCGGCAACCGCCAAATTCGATGCTTCGGGAAATTTCGTGGGTTCCTCATACGTGTATGCAACGGCACGTGATTTTGCAAAATTTGGCGCGTTGTATCTGAGTGATGGTGTGTGGAACGGCACACGATTGTTGCCCGAAGGGTGGGTGCAATACGCGGGTGAAATTGTTGGGCACGAAGATGAGATGAATTGGGACTACGGCGCACATTGGTGGATTCCACCGGGTGACCCGAAGGCCATCGTGGCGCACGGATATCAAGGCCAATTGTTGTGGGTTGCTCCACATCGCAGCTTGGTGCTTGTTCGCCTCGGTGTCACCGATGCTGTGTATGGCGATGCTGTGCGCAACCAATTACTGAACATTGCGCTGCAGTTTCCTGAATTGGGTGCCGCATCATGACCGAGAAGAAGCGCCGGTTCGGTCGACTCAGCAGAACATTTCAAATAGTTCTGGGTGGATTCGTCATCTACTTCTTCGTGTTGCCGCTCATTCCGGGTTTCCGCAATGCAGTGAACAAATTGCACACCATTGATCCGTACTTGTTGGTGGCCGGTCTTGGATTCCAGGGCCTGGCATTGTTCGCTTATTCACTTCTCACCAGGGCCGCACTGGGTGATGAAGGCGAAAAAATCAGTGCATTGCGTCTGTACCGCATTCAATTGAGTACCAAAGCTTTGGGCAACATTGTTCCTGGTGGCAGTGCCGCAAGCTCGGCGCTTGGCTTCCGTCTCATCACCATGTGCGGTATCTCTGGTCCGGATGCCGCGTTTGCGTTGGCCACTGCAGGCATCGGTTCTGCAGTTGTTCTCAATCTCATTCTGTGGTTTGGTCTCATCGTTTCCATTCCCACTCGCGGCGTGAACGCTGGATACGGAACTGCAGCGGTGGTGGGTGTCATCCTCATGGCGTTCGCCGCTTTCCTGATCTTCGGATTGGTGGAGGGACAAGGCAGGTCCGAACGCATGGTGCGCGCCATCGCGCGTCGATTGCGGTTCGACGAGCATCACGCTGCAGAGGTGCTGTCGCACCTTGGTGCACGCATCGAAGGTCTGGCCGCCGACAAGAAGTTGTTGTGGCGTGTGGTGGGGTGGGCCACTGCGAACTGGGCACTCGATGCAATTTCATTGTGGGTGTTCCTCCGCGCATTCGGTGGAAGCATCGGCGTTGACGGTCTCGTCGTGGCATTCGGTTTGGCCAATGTGTTTTCCGTGGTGCCCATCACGCCGGGTGGCCTCGGTTTGGTGGAGGGCATTTACATTCCCGTGCTCGTGGGTTTCGGACTCACGCGCCCTACCGCCACGGTTGGTGTGCTCTCGTATCGCGTGGCGCAGTACTGGATGCCCATCTTGGTGGGTTGGGCGTGCTACCTCTCGTTGCGCGTGGGCCCCTGGGCCGTTGACCGCAAGCATCGCCTTGAGCCCCTTCCGAAATTGGCCACATCTCAAACCGAGCGTGGCCTCACAACGGTGGATTGGGTGGAGAAATTTGCACCGCGTGACCGCACCGGACAGTTCCCTGTGCCCACGTTCAGCCCTGGCGATCTTGAGTTCAACGACGACGATACGGACGGTTTGCACACGCCGAAGTAGCGTTGTCGCTCATGACAACACATGAACGCCCCTTTGGTCGCTACCTCGAAGATTTCACCCCTGGCGATGTTTTCCGTCACTGGCCCGGCAAGACCATCACCGAGTACGACGATCATTTGTTCTGCATGATCACCATGAATCACCACCCTTTGCACACCAATGATTGGTTCGCAAAGGAGAGCGTGCAGGGTCGCAACGTGGTTGTGGGCAACTTGGTGTACTCGCTGGTGCTCGGTATGAGTGTTCCCGATGTGAGCGGTGCAGCAATTGCGAACCTTGAAGTGGAGACATTGCAGCACAAGTTCCCCACATTCCACGGCGACACCATTCATGCAGAAACTCGCGTGTTGGAAATCAACGAGAGCAAGTCGAAGAATGACCGCGGCACCGTGTTGGTGGAGACAAAGGGCTTCAACCAAGACGGCAAGGAAGTGTGTTACTTCCGTCGTCGCGTCATGGTGTGGAAGCGCGAGTTCGCTCCTGCACGTCGTCGTCCATACGACGGCCAGGACGTGTGGGCCGACTAAGTCGCCACGACCGCATTGCGGTCTCATTAATTGAATGGGGAAGCGCATCGCTGCGCGACCTGCCGTGGCGTCGCACGAAAGATGCGTGGCGAGTGCTGGTGAGCGAGGTCATGTTGCAACAAACCTCGGTTGCCCGCGTCTTGCCGAAATACGAGGTGTTTCTCGAGGCGTTTCCCACTCCGCGTGCACTCGCACAGGCTCCGCTGGGCGATGCATTGCAGTTGTGGTCGGGTTTGGGGTATCCGCGTCGGTGTCGCAATTTGCGAGACGCCGCCGCCGTGATTGATCAGCAATACAACGGGCTCATGCCCAACACACTCGAAGAGTTGTTGGCGTTGCCCGGTATCGGTCAATACACCGCACGTGCTGTATTGGCGTTTGCTCACAACGCCGATGTTGCTGTGGTGGATGTCAACGTGTCGCGTGTGTTGTCACGTTTGCAGGGCGAACCCATGAAGGCCAAAGCACTGCAAACATTTGCCGACGAACTGGTGCCACAGGGACTTGGTTGGGAATGGAACCAAGTGATGATGGACTTCGGCGCACGACACTGCACCATCCGCAATCCGAAGTGCAGCGAATGTCCGCTGAAGCGTCAATGCAAGTGGGCTGGCGTTGGCGATGACCCTGCGCCGGCATCATCGGGTGCCAGCAAACCGCAAGCACGTTTCGAAGGGTCTGATCGTCAAGCGCGTGGCAAAGCCATGCGAGCCGTTACAGCAGGAATGCGCAGCATCAATGACGTGGTGGAAGCGATGGGTCTTGCAACATCGCCCGAAAGAGCGCATGCACTTATCGATAATTTGGTGAGCGAAGGATTGTTGGTTCGCTCACGTGGAAAACTCAGCTTGCCGTAACCCAATCGATGATCAACTTGTTCACTTCAGCAGGCTTTTCCAGTTGCATGAAGTGGCCGGCGCCTTCAATAATTTGCACGTTCGCCCATGGTGAGAACACGGACACCGATTCAGCAACTTCCAAACCGATACATCCATCGTTTTTGCCGTGGATGTACAGCGTTGGCTGTGTGAGTTCGCCGCCACCTGTTGCCTGAATGGCATCGTATGCATCGGTGCGAGGTCCGCTGCCCAATGTGGCGCGGTAGTAGCCCAGTGCAGCTTGCAAGTTCTCCGGATTACGAAGTGCGGCCTTGCAGTTCTCCGCATCTGCGGCACCGTCGAAGCCGGGCGACCAGTCGTTCCACAGCATGTCGATGTACGCGAGGTCATTCGCTGGCACCACCATGTTTGCCAACGGCACTTGGAAGAAGAACATGTACCAACTGCGCTTCAACTGCGCAGGATTGGTGGCAAACGCGAGACCCATTGCCGGCCCTGGTGGCACCGCCATGCCCACCACGCGCTTCCAGTTCTTTGGTGCTGAGCCTGCCGCACTCCACGTCGCGCTTGCACCCCAGTCGTGACCGATAATCACCGCATTCTCGTCGCCACCTAATGCATCGTGCAATGCGTTGGCATCGGCAGCCAATGCGCCTGGCTGGTACATGCCATCTGCAGGAATGCTGGTGGGCGCGTATCCACGCATGAACGGCGCAACGGCGCGGAAACCAGCTGCCGCGAGCTCGGGCAACAAGTGACGCCACGTATGTGCGGAGTCGGGGAACCCGTGCAAGCACAAAGCCAGAGGACCAGTGCCGCATTCAAGGTAAGAGAAATTCACTCCGTTCGCAGTGACGGAGCCCGTGGTGATTTCATGTGCCATGCCTGCACCGTAGTCCTGCGGTCTGCGACAGGCGTCACTCTCGCGGGCATTTACTTCATGTGCCTTTGTTCGTAGCGTGTTGCGAATGGGGGAAAAGCCAGTGATGCAAGTGACCTTTCACGGCGTGCGTGGCTCTACGCCCTGTCACGGTCCGCTCACTGCGAAGTACGGCGGCAACACTGCGTGCGTTTCCATTCAGTCTGAAGGACAGCGCCCACTACTTCTCGATCTTGGAACTGGTCTTCGTTACTTCGGCCAGATGTACAAGACAACAAATCCTGATCCCATTGATGCCGTTGCGTTGGTGACGCACATGCACTGGGACCACATTCAAGGTTTGCCGTTCTTTTCGCCCATCATTCGAGATGGCGCGCGTCTCGAACTGTACGGACCACGTCAAGACGATGGTCGTACGTTTTTTGAAGCGGTGAGCAACGCCATCCGTCAACCAACTTTCCCTGTTGAGTTGCACGACTTGCGTGGCAAGTTTGAATTCCACGATGTTGAAAATGATTCGTTCATGGTCGATGATTTCCACATCACGTCGCGGTCGGTACCGCACAATGGGCCAACAGTGGGTTATCGCATTGAGATCGGCAACAAGAGTGTTGCCTATATCTCTGACCATCAGCAGCCACTCGATGGTTCGTTTGCATTGCCCGATGGTGTGCGCGAATTGGCAGAAGACGTCGACCTGCTCATTCACGATTCGCAGTTCACCGCCACTGAATTCGCCGCCAAATCGAATTGGGGACATTGCACCGCCGAGTTCGCGACGCAAATCGCAATCGCTTGTAGGGCAAAGAGCATCGCATTGTTCCATCACGACCCGGATCGCACCGATGCGGAACTTGATGCCACGCCGTTGTGCAATTCCACCTCGGGTACACGCGTGTTCATCGCCCAAGAGGGCGCAACTATTTCCCTCTGACCCAAGCGGTCTACTGTGGTGACGTGACCGCAGCATTCGATTCCGCTTATTTCCGTTCTGTCCTAGGCCACGTGCCCACGTCGGTGGTGGTGGTGACAGGTGTCGACAATGCTGGCAAACCATTCGGCATCACCATTGGCTCGTTCGCATCGGTGTCTCTTGATCCACCTTTGGTGGGTTTCTTTCCCGGAACACAATCTCGTTCATGGGCTTCCATTCGTGAGTCGGGTCGGTTTGCAGTCAACGTGTTGGGCGGTGGACAAGATGAGTTGTGTTGGCGCTTTGCGAAAGAAGGCGACGACAAGTTCGAAGGCGTGGATTACACATCAACCGCCGGCGGGAGCCCCGCATTGCCCGGTGTGATTGCGCTCATTGATTGCAGTATCGAATCGGAAACCCCAGCGGGCGACCACACGTTCGTGGTGGGCCGAGTGGAAGCGTTGCAGCACGTTGATGACGCAACCGATGCGATGATTTTTTTCCGCGGAAAAGTCAACAGCGTCACTCACAAGGGCTGATTACCTTGCTCGCTCGCCTGTGCTCCGCAATTGTGGGTGCAGTTCTCGCTTACGCCGGCGCAAACAAGGCGACTGCGTTCGCACAGTGGAAACAGGATGCTCGCAATCAGAACCTGCCGGTCATCGTCGCTCTGTTGTTGCCGTTCCTCGAACTCATATTGGGCGCGGCACTGGTGGTGTTGAAACCCGCACCAACGGTTCTCGGCCTGGCCACACTCGTGTTGGTGGTGTTCACCGTGTATCTCAGTGCGCAGGTGATGGGGAAGTCACAAGTGCCATGCGCTTGCTTTGGTGCACGATCCGTGCGGCCGCCATCGTGGCGAGACGTGATGCGGAATCTTGTGTTGATTTCCTTGCTCTTCAGCTCGGCAATTCTGAGCGCGTAAGTAATTACTGCACGCAGTGCAGGGCAAATGTCAACGTGCGCGCTTCGTCCCACCACTGTTCGTAGCGTCCCGATGGTCCACCGTGGCCAGCGCCCATCTCACAATGGAAGAGCACGAAGGTTTCGGGCGACACGTTGCGCATCTTTGCCACCCATTTGGTGGGCTCGTGATAACTCACGCGAGGGTCGTTCACTCCCGCTGTCACGTACAACTTCGGGTACACAACGTTGCGTGTGTTGTCATATGGCGAGTAACTCTGCATGTACGAAGCGAAAGGTTCGGTGCGTGGGTCGCCCCACTCTTCCCATTCCGTCACCGTGAGTGGAAGTAAGGGGTCGCTCATGGTGGACACCACATCGACAAATGGCACTTCCGCTATGGCGCCTGCAAATCGTTCGGGTGCAATGGTGATGCATGCTCCCACCAACAATCCTCCGGCGCTGCCGCCTCGCACCACCAACTTGTTGCCGTCACAAATTCCACTGGACGCCAGGTGGTCTGCACACGCAATGGTGTCGGTAAACGTGTTGCGCTTCTGCAGGAACTTGCCATCTAGGTACCACTGTCGACCCATCTCGCCCCCACCACGTGGGTGAGCGAGTGCCCACACCCAACCACGGTCAAGCAAACTCAAGCGACCAGCAGAGAACCAGGGCGCCACAGAGATTTCATACGAGCCATATGCGTAGATCAGCCCGGGGGCTGTTCCGTTCAACGGTGTGCTGCGATGTCGCACGGTGTCAAGTGGAACACGTGTGCCGTCGGATGCAACCGCCCATACGCGTTCGGATACATATTGCGACAAATCACAATGAGGCGTCTGAATTTGTTTCAGCGTGGTGAGTGTGCGCGTGGCCACGTCGTATTGAGCAGTCACTGCGGGTGTGGTGAGTGACTGATACGACAGCCGCACCACCGATGTTTCGTAATCGGGGTTTGCATCCACTTCCGCTTCATGCGGTTCATCTAGTACAGATATGGGAACGGAAGTGCCGTCGCGTTGCACGATGGAGATCACTTGTTGTGCATTCACCCAACGCTGCATCACCGCAAAGTCGGCAAAGCAATCGAACTGTGCGATGCGCTGGCCCGCCACATGTGGGACAAACGAACTCCACTGAGATGGTGAATCCACGGGAGCCAACATCACGGTGAAGTCAAGTGCGTCGAGGTTCGTGGTGATCACAAAGTGTTCACCCCAATGGTCCACCTGATACTCCACATCATCACGGCGCGGTGCAACTGAAATGGGTGTCGAAGTGGGATTGTGCGCGTCGATGACCCACGCTTCTGAGCTTGTCTTGCTGCCGGCCTCAATCACAATCCAGTCGCCTGAGCGAGTGGCGCCGACACCCATAAAAAATCGTTCGTCGGATTCCTCAACAATCAACACGTCATCTGTGGAAGGTGTGCCAATGCGGTGGCGCCACACCTGCCACGGACGCATCTGCTCGTCTGGCATCACATAGAACAGCCACTCGTCATTCGCTGACCATGCCACGGCGCCGTACGTGGAGTTTTCAATCACATCGGGCAGGTCCTTGCCCGTGCGTAGGTCGCGAATTCGGATGGTGTAGTACTCGCCACCGTCTATGTCGTACGACCACGCCAACAAGTTCGAATCATTCGAGATATCGAATGCACTCAACGCAAAGTACTCGTGTTGCTTGGCTTCTACGTTCTCATCCAGCAACACTTCATCCTTGGCCGTGTCCACTGTGCGGCCGCGAGAATGGATGGCGTACGACTTGCCGGCTTCGGTGCGCGATGCGTACCACCAGCCGCGATGTTCCACGGGATACGAAGAATCATCTTCATTGATGCGCGACTTAATCTCGGCAAAAACGGCGTCGATGTCAGTCTTGTGGTCAGCAAACCAGGCATCGCTGTAGGCATTCTCTGCCTTCAGGTACGCCAGAGTGTCGGGATTGGTGCGCTCAATCAACCATGCATAGGGGTCTTCTACGGCGCCAGTGGGTCGCTGCCACACGTGTGACCGTTGTGGAGCGAGAGGTGCGCCGTTTGTCATAGAGGAGAAGGCTAGGGGCAAGCGCAGGTACCGTGGAGATGTGCGCGTGTGGATTGACCAAGATCTCTGCACTGGTGATGGTCTGTGTGTGGACCATTGCCCCGATGTTTTCGTGCAACTCGAAGATGGAATTGCGTACGTGGCTATCGCCGGTGAACCACTGAATGACCCGGGCGGATCGGGTTCATTAGCGGAAGTAAACGAGCGTGATTTAGCTGCGGTAGTACAGGCCGCAGAGGTTTGTCCAGGGGAATGCATCTTTTTGGAAAGTTAGGTACTTTCGACTTTCGGAAGCTCCTATTGAAGGAGTCTCACAAAGAAACTCGGTACTTTCATTTCGTAAAAAAATGAATTCACATTCACTCAATTGACGTACCCCTCGTTTATGGTGAATAGCCATGTCGCCGCGCAAGAACTTTGATCATCTGGATAATCCACTCGCCGATGCGCTTATCCAGATGGGCGAGTGGTGGACCCCTCTAATCCTTTGGTCTATTGACGAGGGAAATCTCCGCTTTGAAACCATTCAGGCATCGCTGGGTATTGCGCGCAATATTCTCACTGATCGTCTGAAGACCTTGGTGCACCACGGCGTGTTGGAAAAGCGTCAGTACAGCACCAAGCCCAAGCGTTTTGAGTATCACCTCACCGAAAAGGGTCTCGAGCTCATTCCTATCGGTGCCGCCATGCGTGCCTGGGGCGAGAAGTACCCACCAAACCGCCCCTAAGGTTTATTGCGTCATCGCAATCACGAAGGGCAGTCGTTATGCGAAAAAGTTTCTTGGTAATTCCGGCCTTGGCCATTGTGGTGTCCGTGGGCTGCGCAAGTGCTTCTGGCGCGCAATCAACAGCGCCCAACAAGAAGTCACCCACCACAACCGTTGCCAAGAAGAAGAAAAAAGCAACCACCACCACAACAATCGTGAAGGGCGCAACAAGCTCCACCATTCTTCAAGTGCTGGCAACGATTCCCGTGATGAACGAACACCCGCAGGGATATTCACGATCATTGTTCAAGCACTGGGTAGACGCAGACGGCGATGGTTGCGATACTCGCGAAGAAGTGTTGATTGTTGAGTCAACATCGAAAGCTCAAGTAGACGCATACGGATGCAAAGTCATCGAAGGTGACTGGTATTCGCCGTATGAAGGCGGCTCCTATACGCAGCCCGGTGATCTTGATATCGATCACATGGTTCCTTTGAAAGAAGCCTGGGATTCCGGAGCTTGGAATTGGACAGCTGCTCAACGTCAGGCTTATGCCAACGACCTCAGTGACCCGCGACCTCTTATTGCCGTACTCAACTCGCAAAACCGATCCAAGAGCGACAAAGACCCTTCGAACTGGATTCCGCCTCGAGGTGAATACACCTGCGCATATTTGGCGAACTGGGTGGCAATCAAGGCCAAGTGGAAACTCTCCATGGATCAGAGCGAATTCGGCCGCATCAAGAACCTGGCGACACGTTCGTGTACGACGTCCACTGTGGCCCCCTGGGGTTCCGCGACTGCGGCGACGTCGGGTGGCAGTGCGTCCACTGGCTCCAACGTTGTCACCACGGAAGCTCCCGCCGTCACCGCTGCGCCAAGTTCCAATTCCGACAGTTCTGGGTCGGGGGTCCGTCAGGTGACGCCAGTGCGGTGTAAGGCGGCTGAGTTTGGCCAAACCGGGCAATATCAGGGCACGCCGTATGTGTGTTCCAACACCCGTCAAAATGGGCAGCCCTATGCCACGGGCTATTACTTCTGGCGCCCGGTCTAGTCCACGGTGGGGTCGGGGCCTTTCCCCGATAGTCTCGTTTCCTATGTCGAAGAAGACCAAGAAGCGCAAGGCGCGCATGCGCCGCTCAAAGGCCAACCACGGCAAGCGTCCAAACATGGGTCGCGGCTGAGCCGTTCCCCATATGAGCCGTCTCGTTTCATTGCATGCGGGCGGTACGCGTGAATCCTGGCAATCGCTAGGGCTTTCCTTCACGGGTGATGTTTGCTTACTGGCCGATGTTGAACTCATCGTCCATGGCTCCACCCCTGGACTTCATGGCTGGACCATTGAATCCAATACCCATGCCTCCCCAGAAACGCATCTGGAGATAGACGGCATCCCCACCACCATCGTTTCTGTGGCGCCGGCACAGCCCACGCAGTCAACAATTGGTCGCCAAAAAATTGTGGGCCTCGATCATGTGGTGGTGAACACCAACAACATCGACCGAACCTGCGAGGCCATCACGGCAGCGCTGGGGCTAGAGGTTCGGCGAGAGCGTGATGTGGGAAATGGTGTGAAGCAGCGATTCCACAAACTTGAAAACACCATCATTGAAGTAGTGAGCGGTCCGCACATCACGGGTGACACCGCATCGCTCTGGGGCATGGTGGCCAGCATCGATGATCTGTTCGACCTGGCAGATGAGTTGGGCGAAGACATCACGTCACCTCCCAAAAAGGCCACCCAGCCCGGTCGTTACATCTCCACGGTTCGCGGTTCTGTGGGATTGGGTGTTCCGTTCGCGCTCATGACACCGCACGTACGCGACTAGTCAGTCGTCGTCATCGCCTTCAAGCGAACGCAAGAAACGTTGACCCTCTTCGCAGGAATCGACAATGGGGCACCATCTGCACTGAAAACCGCCGCGCATTTCTGGCTCACGTGTTTTCAGCACCAAGTCTGCAATCAACAAAGTGCCATGAGCTGTACGGCGGACTGCTGACTGCAACAATCCCTCTGTCACGTCCTCATCATCAAGTCGTGCCGAGTCGAGCGAGTATGAACCGAGTCGACGCGGTGGTCTGCGACTACGCAACGTTTCAATGAGCGCATAGAAACGCAAGTCGTCACGGTGAGTAGGCGTGAGTCGTCCGGTTTTCAGATCGATGATTACTTTGCGACCGTGCGCGCCCAACACCAAGTCCATGCGCGTGGTGTACAAAACCGATCCACCGAACAGTGAATACGACGCCGAATATTCCACCATGGGCCGCCAGGCAGGTTTGATGGGTGGAAAGCACTCCAAGAAGTTGGTAACAGCACCCACCACAGCGCCACGCAATTCGGCGTAGTCGTGCGCTGGCAAAGTGGCAATGAATTCCGACGCGCTTTCACGTGGATTTTCCGCGACACTCACCATTGCGGCATCGACAATTTCCGACGGAATGGTGGGTCCACGCCAGTTGAGCAATAACTCGATTGCTTTGTGGGCAATGGTGCCACGCACGGTGTTGATGTTCCATGCAAACGAAGATTCTCTTTGCAACATGTGGTACTTCTCGCAACCGTGCACTGTTGCAATGTGATGCTTGTTCACACGCAATGGTTGATCAGCGGTGAATAACCCGTTCAAGGGTGCGAGCGCGTCTTCCAGTTGCGATTCGATGTCGGTGACAACGGAATCGGGCAACGGCTCCCAACCTTCGGGAATGCCAAGTGCATCTAAAACGGCTTGCTGCAAAGAGTTGAGTTCGGTATCCACGACAACTCCACCATAGATGCGGGGAGTGACAGTCTTCGGCACACAGTTGCCTCACGGGATTGTTGCACCACCCCTTTGACAACATGTGCCCATGACCCCGTCGGCCACCATGCAATTCACCGCAGCAGCACGTGTACTTGCACAAGCTGCCGCCGAATGTGAACTTGTGGTGCCCGGCTTTCGTAGCCCGCCACGCGTGGTGGGCGTGAACCGCACCATTCGACGTTCGCACACTGGTGAAGGTGGTGTGGTGGCCGTGCGTTTGGTCGATCGTCCGTTGGCGGTCATCTTGGGCGACATGATCGAGGGTGTGATTGTCCTCAACAATCTCAACGCCACACAGGCCGATCGCGTTCGCACTCATTTGTGGTCGGCCATGTCGCAATTCGCTGCGGCTGAAGACCACGCCATGCGTGTGGCCTAATCGCGCATTGCTCACGCACCCGCCATTGGTCGTATCCTGAGAACCGTTCCTGCCCGGATGGCGGAACTGGCAGACGCAGGGGGCTTAAACCCCCCGGAGGGCAACCTCTTGCGGGTTCGATTCCCGCTCCGGGCACCGTTGTATCAATGAGGCGCACAATGACGCCGTCAGCGTGGCACGATTCAAGACATGATTTCCGCTGATCGCTTCTCGCTCGAGGCAATGCTGACCGACCTGGAAGCGTTGGTGAGTTGTGAGTCGCCATCGAAAGACGTAGAGCGTCTCACGGTGCACGCGCGGTTGGTGTCTGGTCTCATGGTTCGTTTGCTGGGGTCGGCGCCAGAGCTCATTGATTCGCCCGTGGGGCCGCACATTCATTGGAAGGGTGGTGGCGAACCCAAAGTGCTCATTCTTGGTCACCACGACACGGTGCACCCGGTGGGAACGTTGTCTCGTCTGCCATTTGCAGTCGTCGACGGGAAAGCGTCGGGTCCGGGCGTGTTCGATATGAAGGCAGGCATTGTGCAGGCCATTCATGCGGTGGCTGCGTTGGAAGACAAGTCGCACGTGGAGATCTTGTTCACCGCCGATGAAGAAGTGGGCTCACATGCATCGCGTGCATTGTTGGAAGAACGCGCCGTTGCATGTGGTGCTGCGTTGGTGTTGGAACCAAGCGCCGATGGTGGTGCGTTGAAGATTGGCCGAAAGGGAACCGGCACTCTCACACTCTCCATTGAAGGTCGCGCATCGCACGCAGGGTTGGAACCTGAAAAGGGAATCAACTCGTTGGTGGAACTTGCTGCACTCATTCCGCAGATTGTTGCCATTGCGAATCCGGAACTGGGAACCACTGTTACTCCCACGCTTGCATCGTCGGGCACCGCAGACAATGTGGTGCCGGCGCTCACCACATGTGCCGTTGATGTGCGCGTGGCTATTCCTGCAGAGAAGCCACGCGTTGAAGCCGCATTTGCTGCGTTGAAAGTGCAACACCCCGAAGCACGATTAACAATCAGTGGTCAAATTGGTCGACCACCCATGCATGAATCAGCCGCGACAGAGTTGTTTGCGATTGCACAGAAGTTTGCAGCGAGCGCTGGCATTGAGAATTTGGATGGCATCAGTGTGGGTGGCGGATCCGATGGCAACTTCACCGCGGCCGTGGGTGTGCAAACGCTTGATGGTTTGGGTGCAGTGGGCGGTGGTGCGCATGGTGACACCGAACATGTTGTTGTTGCCACCATGCCCTCACGGGCGGCGTTGTTGGCGAACCTGTGTCAGGACTTGGGGTCAATGGCCAAGAGGCCGCCACTGGTAAGCGTGCCTGCTTCGCGATAAACGTTCAACTTGGTGCGGCTGTCGTCGATGTCCAAGTTGCGCATGGTGAGTTGACCAATGCGGTCAAGCGGACCAAACGCTGCGTCTTCCACGCGCTCCATGCTCAAACGCTCTGGTGCGTATGTGAGATTGGGGCTGGTGGTGTTCAGAATGCTGTAATCGTCCCCGCGACGAAGACGCAACGTGACCTCACCAGTGATGGCGGTTCCCACCCAACGAATGAGTGGTTCGCGCAACATGAGTGACTGCGGATCGAACCAGCGACCTTCGTACAACAAACGACCAAGGCGACGACCCATAGTGCGGTAGTTCTCTTGCGTTGCTTCGTTGTGAATGCCAGTGACCAAACGCTCGTACGCAATATGCAACAACGCGAGGCCCGGTGATTCATAGATGCCGCGGCTCTTTGCTTCAATGATGCGGTTTTCGATTTGATCACTCATGCCGAGACCATGTCGTCCGCCAATGGTGTTCGCTTCCAACACCAAATCAACCTGCGTGGCAAATTCCCGTCCGTTGATGGAAACGGGGAAACCTTCATGGAATCGAATGGATACTTCCTCTGCTTCAATCTTCACGTCGTCACGCCAATGTGCGACACCCATGATGGGCTCCACAATTTCCATGCCGGTGCTCAACTCTTCCAGCAGTTTTGCTTCGTGAGTTGCGCCCCAGATGTTGGCGTCGGTGGAGTACGCCTTTTCTGCAGATGCCTTGTAGGGAAGGTTGCGCGAGGTGAGGAACTGGCTCATCTCGGTGCGGCCACCCATTTCATCCACGAAGGTGGGGTCGAGCCATGGTTTGTAGATACGCAAAGCAGGATTCACCATGAGGCCATAGCGATAGAAACGCTCAATGTCATTGCCCTTGTACGTGCTGCCGTCACCCCAAATATCCACGCCGTCTTCTTGCATGGCGCGCACCAACAAGGTGCCGGTGACCGCGCGACCAAGGGGTGTGGTGTTGAAGTAGGTCTTGCCCGCGGTGGAGATATGGAAAGCGCCGCACTGCAAGGCGATGAGACCCTCGTGTACCAACTCCTCGCGGCAGTCGATGAGGCGTGCGATGTCGGCACCGTATTCCTTGGCCTTAGAGGGAATGCCCGAAAGGTCTGTTTCGTCTGGCTGGCCCAGGTCTGCGGTGTAGGCGCAGGGCACGGCGCCCTTTTCGCGCATCCATGCAACGGCAGCGGAGGTATCGAGACCTCCGGAGAATGCAATACCTACGCGTTCGCCAACGGGGAGTGTGGTGAGGACCTTCGACATTCCCTTAACGGTACTGCCGGTTGACCACAACCAAGGCAATGGATTGCAGGAGTGCAGCGAATCCCACCACGAGCATTGCAGCGGCAATGCCGGGTGACCGCGAAAGATCGGGGAGCGCAATAGCCATGACGCCCAGTGAACACACCACAGTTGTTGGCACGGCGGTGCGTGAGCGCCAGAAACCACCCTCTAGGGGCGCAAGTGCGATCACAACGGGAACGAGTATGTAGTACCACGGAGCATCATTGCCCGATGGTCCTATCCACCATGGGGCAGACCCTGTCATGCGACCGGAAATGGCAATCACCACCATGCACAGCAGAACGGCAATCCACGTGGCAATGGTGACACCGCGCCAGGCAAACCCGGGGCGGCCATAACGTTGCAAGTGTGCCTCTGCGTCCATGACGCCACGGTACTCATTCGTTCATGAAGTTGGGGGCACCGCCACTAGCCTGAAGACTCCATGGAGCAGGTCCCGTTCAACAAACTGAGTGTTTTCTTCCCAATGTGGAACGAACAGGACTACATCGAACGCGCAATTGATGCCGCACGTGAAGAATGTGAAGACCTGCGTGCCGGTGGCGACATCGTTGATTACGAGCTCATCATTGTCGACGATGCTTCCACGGATCGCACGCCAGAAATCGCAGCGCAATTGGCGGCAGCCGACTCTCATATTCGTGTGGTGCGTCATCCGGAGAATCGCAAGTTGGGTGGCTCAATGAAGTCGGGTTACGCCGCGGCCACAGGCGACGTGGTGTTGTACACCGATGCCGACCTTCCGTTCGACATGCACGATGTGCACAAGGCCATGCGCCTCATGCGTTACTACGACGCCGACATTGTGAGCGCGTATCGCTTCGACCGTACCGGTGAGGGTTACGTGCGCACGGTGTATTCGTTCTTCTACAACTTGTTGGTGCGCATTTTGTTCGGCACACGCAAGCGCGATATCAACTTTGCGTTCAAGTTGTGCCGCACTCGCATTTTCGATCACGTCACGTTGAAGAGCGAAGGGTCATTCATTGACGCTGAATTGGTGGTGAAAGCCGAGAAGTTCGGCTACTCCGTTATTCAGTTTGGTACCGACTACTTCCCCCGCACCCGTGGCGTTTCCACGTTGTCGTCTCCCTCGGTCATCCTCAAGATTCTGAAGGAAGCGCGCGCATTGCGGAAAGAAATCCGCAATATTCAGCCCGTTCGTTAGTGCACGGAGCCCGAAGGGCGAGGCACAATCTTGGTTGATAGCGTTTCTTACTCGTGAGCGAGCCTTTCAACCCCGAGAATGAGCAAATGCCATTCGAGCAGTCGGATGAGCTCATTGCGCATGTTTCATGGTGGGCGCATTGGCGTCCCGCCATTCTCGCCAGCCTTCTGTTTGCGGCCGTGGTGGGCGGCATCGTAGTGTCACGTCAGCAATCGGCCGTACCGGTCACCACCACAAGCACAACGTCAACATCGATTCCCGTTGACTGCGTCACCTGCTATCCGCTCACTCGTATCTTGAAGAAGCACTCAAAGGGTGAGGATGTGCGTCGCCTGCAGCAACGACTGAAGGACCTGCACTTCGATCCGGGCACTATCGATGGAATCTACGGTGGCGACACGATGATGGCCGTGTGGGCATTTCAGGGCGTGGTGATGAAGTTGCCCGAGAACACCGCGGTGGATTTTGTGACACCCGTGTTGTGGGAAGTGATGCGAGGTGATGTTGTCATTACGCCACGTCGCCAACCTGGTACACCACGTCACGTAGAGGTGTACCTGCCCGAACAAGTATTGGTGGTGTTTGAAGGAACGAAAGTTCTGTTGGTAACACACATCTCGTCGGGCACGGGCAAGCCATGGTGTGAAGAGGTCACCATTTCTCCAGGAGAAATTGGGAACGAGTACGGCAAAGAACCCATCAAGACTGGTGTGTGCGGAGTGGCCAAAACACCCGGCGGTATCTACTACTTCTATATGCGCAAGTTGGGCACTCGCGAAAGCAAGTTGGGAACCATGTGGAACCCCATCTACTTCAACTTCGGCATTGCCGTGCATGGTGCCATGGAGGTGCCCAAGTATCCGGCGTCGCACGGATGTGTGCGTATTCCGCTGTTCATCTCGAATTACTTCCCTGCATTGGTGAAGTACAACGACCGTGTGTACGTGTTCGATGGTGTGAAAGAGCCAGAAGAGTACGGTTCACAACCGCCCGAATGGGACAAGCCAGACCCGAACTACACCACCACAACTTCCACCAGCACCACAACAACAGTGCCGAAGACAACGGTTCCCAAGACAACCGTTCCGAAGACCACCACCACGTCAACAGTGGCGGTGGGCTAGTTACTTCTTCAGCAACTTCTGCAGTTCTTCGATCTCGCCTTGTTGAGCGGAGAGGATTGATTCGCTGAACGCAATGACTTCGGAGTTGATGGCACGCTTGGCGGCGTACTCGGCCATGTGAATCGCACCCTTGTGGTGCGTGATCATGAGAGTGATGTAGTAGTTGTCGGCGGCCGTTCCGTTTGCTTGCTTGGACAGTTCATTCATCTGCGCATCCGTAGCAAGACCTGGCATCTCCGACATGGGTACGGGTGTGCCCATCCAGCCCATCACCGTGTCGGTTTCATTCGTCTCGGCCTCATTGAACATTCGCAACATTTGCACCATGCGACCAGATTCCAGAGCTTGGTCGAGCATGATTTCACGCGCAATGTTTCTGAGCGTGACGTTCCCGTCGGGAGACACGTTGAGATAAATGGATGACATCGCCACTGCTTGCTCGTGATGAATACGCATGTCCTGCAGGAACCCAGTGTCAACATCGTTGTGATGAACAATGGTGGTGCGTGCACCAAATCGATAGCCGATTGCGCTTGATGCAAGTAGGGCGACGAACAACATCAGCGCAATGTTGAGAGGATTCTTCCACCATGGCAGAAGGTTGTGGTGGTCAAGTGATTCTTCGATGGCCATACGAAACACGGTAGTAGCCTTTGTTCACATGTCGACTGCCATCCCCGTAGTACTCGCCGATCTCATCCCTATGCCGCGAGTCATCAATCGCAGCAAAGCCCGCGATGTCGTTCTTGTGGTTGGTGGCGCGTTATTCACCGCACTTGCCGCACAAATTGTGGTGCACCTCGGATTCACACCGGTTCCACTCACGGGACAAACATTCGCGGTTCTCTCTGTGAGTGCGGTGCTCGGTGCTCGTCGCGCCATCGCATCGCAGGTGTTGTATTGGTTTCTTGGTGCTGTTGGGCTTCCGTTTTATGCAGGTGCCAAGGGCGGTTGGAGCGTTGCCTCGGGTGCAACTGCGGGCTACTTCTTCGGATTCATGGTGGCTGCCTGGGTTATCGGGTCTTTCGCAGACAAGCGAGAGTCGCAGAACTTCGTGTTCTCATTGTCTGCGATGACGCTGGGAACCGCCGTCATCTACACCTTCGGTGCTCTGTGGCTTGCACATTCGTTGAAGATTCCAGTTGCCAACGGCGACACGAACGCCATCAAATTGGGCGTTGCTCCCTTCCTGGTGGGTGATGCGGTCAAGATGCTGATAGCAGCGGCCATTGCGCCTCTTGGTTGGGTCACTTATTACGCCAAGCCGCGATAAGTAACCTGCTCATATGAGCCACAGCAGTCACCCCGCATTGCGAGAGGCTGCCCAACGAGTGGCGCCACTGTCTGAACTGTTCGCGTCCCAGCCCGGCCGGGCGAAGTTGTTCACCTTCGATGCGTGTGGCATTCACGCCGACTTTTCCCGTCAGTCCATTGACAATGACTTCTTCATCGCATTGTTGCAGTACGTGAGTGACACGCGAATACGTGAACTGTTGATGGCCATGTTCGTGGGTCAGAAAATGAACGCCACCGAGAATCGTGCTGCAATGCACATTGCCCTTCGTGATTCACGTCAATCCTCGCCCGAGGCAAAGGCCGCACACGTCCAGCTGCAACGGGCGCTCACACTTGCCGAGATGGTGCGCTCAATGGATCACATCGATGCCGTCGTGAACATTGGTATTGGGGGCAGCGATCTGGGGCCGGCAATGGCAACCAGGGCATTGCGCACATTTTGTGACGGTCCAATTGTGCGGTATGTCTCGAACATTGATCCTGCGGATCTCGATTCGGTACTGCACGATCTCAACCCAGCTCGCACCGTCTTTGTGGTGTCATCCAAAACGTTCACCACGTTGGAAACCATGCACAATGCAGAACGCGCTCGTGAATGGGTGTCGAACGCAGGGGTGGAATGGTCGCAAAGATTCTTTGCAGCAACCGCGAATCCACCAGCAGCATTGGCATGGGGAATTGAGCCCGACCACTGTTTGGAGTTCTACGAGTGGGTGGGTGGTCGCTTCTCGGTTTCTTCGGTGATCGGATTCCCGCTCATGTGCGCAGTTGGTCGACAGAACTTCGAAGCATTTCTCGCAGGCATGGAGAGCATGGACCATCACGTGGTCACCACCGACGCGCCATCGAACCTGGCCGTCATGCATGCGCTCACCTGGTTCGCCAATGCAATATGTCATGAACTACCCACGGTGGCGGTGATTCCCTACAGCCATGACCTGGCGAGATTCCCCGCGTTCTTGCAGCAGTTGGTGATGGAAAGCAATGGCAAGTCGGTGGATATAGATGGTGCGCCATTGGCCACGGCTTCCAGCCCGGTGGTCTGGGGTGAGCCTGGCACCAACGGCCAGCACGCCTTCTTCCAACTTCTGCATCAGGGCATGCAGACGGTGCCCGTGGAATTCATTGGAGTGGTGGAGCCCACAGGCTCACATCAGGAAGCCCACGACCTGCTTGTGGCAAACATGTTGGCGCAATCCGAAGCACTCGCAGTGGGCCACGCACACTCTGATGGCCATCGCAATTTCTCCGGCAATCGCCCCAGCACGGTGTTGATGCTGCAGCGATTGGATCCGCACCATTTGGGTGCACTGGTGTCGTTGTATGAACACTCCACCGCCATTCAGGGTTGGCTAATTGGTGTGAATAGCTTCGACCAATTTGGAGTGGAATTGGGCAAAGAAATGGCAAAAGTGTCCGCGCAATCAATTGCTAAAGAAGTTGCTGACCCATCGCAAACCATGACACACCCCTTGATGGAATGGTATTTGCAGGCTCGAAAAAAGTTCCTCGCTCGCTGAATGTAAAGAGCATCTTCTTGCCCTATCCTGCCTGCCATGGTGGGACGCAATTCGCAAACAAATTCGGCAGAACGCATGATGAATCTGGTGGCGTTGCTCACTGAATCTCCCACGCCTCTCACGTTCGACGAAATCTGCAACCGCATGCGCGGTCAGTATCCAGAGAAAGCGGAAGCGCGTCGCACTGCATTTGAACGTGAAAAACGCACATTGCGCAAGTTGGGCATTCCGTTTACCACGCAGGTACTCGGCGGAGAAGATGCTGGTCGCACCGCATATTCCATTGATCGTTCGGAATACAAACTCATCGACTTTGATCTCACACCTGAAGAACTGTCTGCATTGCAGCAGGCAGCAGCCATGGTGCAAATCGGCACAACATGGGGCAAGCGCGCCGTTCAGTGGTTGGGCGGAGCAGTGTCGTCTACCTCGCCAACTGCGGCTGCCCACATTGAGGCCAAGTCGGCCGCACTGCCTGAGTTGTTCGATGCATGTTCTGCATTGAAGACCGCTTCCTTCGAGTATCACGGGCGCACACGTTTCGTGCACCCATACGGTCTCATCGCGCGCAATGGTTTCTGGTACCTCATTGCATTCGATACCGACCGTCAATCGCAGGTCACGTATCGCGTTGATCGCATCGTGGGCGACATCACTGTGGGCGCTGCTGATTCGTTCACTCGTCCTGAAGGTTTCTCCTTGGAAACCGCGTACAACCGTGATCCCAAAGAGTTCGCTGGTGCAGCGGAAGAGAAGGCAACAGTGCGCCTCGACCCACGCGTTGCGCCCAGTGTCATTCGTGAACTCGGCGATGAAGCAGTTCTCGCCATCAACGACGGAGGTTTCGTTGATGTGCAGGTGCCGTGCGGAAATCGCTCGGCGTTCCGTTCATGGTTGTATGCCATGGTTGATCGCGCGGTGGTCATCGCGCCAGAAAATGTTCGTCAAGAAATTGTCGCTGACCTTCAGCGCATGGCCGGAGGTGCACAATGAGCGGCAAGCGCGGACCACGTAGTGCAGAGGTTCGCGTACGCGGACTTCTCACCATGCTCCCTTGGTTGATGCGTCAAAAGAAGGTGTCCATTGCGGAAATGGCCAAGCAGTTCGATATGAACGAAGCCGACCTTATTGAGGACATTGAAATGGCCTCCATGTGCGGAATACCTCCGTACACACCGTTTGAACTCACCGATATGTACATCGACGAGGGGTACATCCATGTGGGGGTCAACAAGCGCTTCAATCAAAACCTGAGCTTGTCGTCCTCCGAGGCGTTTGGACTCGGTTTGTTGGCTGCAGCTGCCGAGGAGTTGCCCAACTTCTCGCGCCGCCGCGAACTGAAGAGTGCGTTGCGCAAGTTGCGTCGCGTGTTGCGCGCAGACTTGGTGGATGTCGACGTTGAATCGTCACCGTTCGTCACCGTTCTTTCCGATGCATGTCAAACCGGGGAACGAGTGCGTATCGACTATTGGACTCCCGCCCGTAACGAGGTCTCGCAACGCGTCATCACTGCTCGCACGGTGTTCACCGATCGCGGTCACTGGTATGTGTCAGCAGACGATGATCAGTCAGGCGAGCGTCGCACATTCCGTATCGACCGCATTCGCGCAGCGGAACCCACGGGTGAAATGGTGGAAGTGGTGGCCGAAGCCGCCACCGTGCCCGATTGGTTCGCGGATTCAGCCGACAAGATTGTGGTAGTTGCCGATGTAGCAGCACCTGCCACTTGGGTGGTGGAAACGTATCCGTGCAAGGTGTTGGAAGAACGTGCCGATGGCTCGTATCGCATTGAGATCGTGGCAAACAGCGCACACTGGCTGGGTCGTCTGTTGTTGCGAGCCGAAGGAAACATTTCTGTTGTGTCGCCAGAGTCCATGGTGAATTTGCAGCAACAAGCTGCCGCCGAAGTGTTGGCGCTTTACGCGAACAAGTCGGGCAACTGATCGGGCTTCTCAACACCCATATCTCTCATGAGATGTATGAGTAGTTGTGCGGTGGCCGTTGCATCGGCCTTTGCTTCGTGCGCTCGGTCGCGTTCAATGCCGTAGTGCTCGCAGAGGGCCTCTAGTGAGTGCTTCCGTTCTTTTTCGGTGTCGGTGCGTCGGGAAAGCGCCAGTGTGTCGATGTACCGGTCCACTTGTCTCTCCAGACCCACGCGCTTGGATTCGGCATGGATGAAGTTGATGTCGAACTTGGCGTTGTGTGCGGTGAAGAGGTTGCCTTCACTGATGTCCCATAATCGCTCGAGGGCCTCGCGTAACGGCATGCCTTGTGATACTTGCTCTGCGGATATGCCATGAATGTGTTCGGCACCGTGGTTGTAATCAGAAGGACTTTCAGGCTTCACCACGGTTTCAAACTCATCCACTATTTCGCCCTCACCGTTCACCACGATGGCTGCAAGTTGCAGGATGCGATCAGTTTCTGGGTTGATGCCAGTGGTCTCACAGTCGACCACGGCAAACGACACACTTTTCAGTGAATCTGCGATGGGCGGTTTTCTTGAAGAAGCCATGTCTCAAACAATAAGTGTGGGGTGGTGCAAGTCTGTGTCACCCATGGTGCGCATATCAGTGGTCTTATGCTGATGGCGGCGTCATGACATCAATGATGGTCTGCTTGTCAAAGTAGTCACGCCACAATGCGAGCTTGCCGTTCTTTATTTCAAACACTCCCGCCACCGGAAGAGTGGTCCATCGACCATGAATCTCCACACGGTCATCACGTTCATTGAGGACGGTGCCGCTTGTCATGTCACCCGACGACGTTTGTCGCAGAATCTGCCAGTCAATTCCGGTGCACATACCGAAGAATCCGTTGAGAGTGGCCTTCAGGGCATCGGGTCCAAACGCCTTGCCCATGGGCACATTGTCGTATTCGAAGTCGTCGGTCACCATGGCCGCTGCGGCATCCAGGTCACGTGCGACGAGCGCAGTGAGAAAGTCGCGAACGAAGGAATCGGGTGTATCTGCCATGTGCCAATTGTGGCACGGCGACTACAGAAGTTCTGCGGCGAGGCTGGCTACTTCACTGCGCTCGCACGAAGCGAGCGTGACATGACCAAAACACGATTGATTGGCGAACGCATGAATGAGCACGGCGAGAGCATTGTTTGATTCGCCCATGTAAGGCGCATCAATCTGGCTGGTATCGCCGGTGAACACCACCTTGGTTCCCTCGCCAATGCGCGTGAGGATGGTCTTCAACGTGGTGGGTTCCAGGTTTTGTGCTTCATCCACCACCACAAACTGGCGATGCAATGAGCGACCGCGGAGGAACGTGACTGACTCCAAGGACAATTGCCCGCGTGCCGTGAGATCATCGATCATGCGCTTGGCATCGTGACTTGAGCGTTGGTCAGTGAGGGCAACAATTGCGTCATGAATAGCGCTCATCCAGGGGTCGAGTTTCTCATCCAAGCCGCCAGGCAAGAAGCCAACGTCGGCTCGACCCACCGGCACCAGTGGGCGATACACGGCCAACTTCTCGTACGTGCGTGATTCCACCACTTGTTCAAGTCCGGCGGCAATGGCCATCACTGTCTTGCCGGTACCAGCACGACCGTCCAGTGCCACCACGCTGACGTCGGGGTCAAGCAGCAACTCAAGTGCGAAGCGCTGTTCTTTCGAACGTGCACGCAAGCCCCATGCCTCAGGCGAGGAGGCGGGGAGTAGCTCGGTCATTTCTCCCATGCATCGAACAAGAGCAGATTGTGATCCCGATTTCACCACGGCGAACTCGTTCACAGTGAGATGTTGAGAAGATGCAAACGAATCGGTGGGCACCTCGCCGTTCTCATACAAACCGTTCACCATGGCGGTGGGAACATCCACCGTGAACCATCCCATGGGTCGTGTATTTGCCGCACGCCCCACTGGTTGATGTTCGGCAGCCACCAAACCCAGGTGTGCGGCCTTTATTCGCAGTCCTGCATCGTTCGAAATGATTTGCGTGGGGGCAATCAGTGACTGGCCAAGTGCGGCCCCAATGATGCGATTGTCGGGAATCTCGGGATTCAGGCCGTTCTTCAACAGTCGTTCACGCTGAATGCCGTTGACTTCAATGTGCAATGTTGCGCCATCGGGGTCAGGCCCCAGTGGAACAGGCGTGTGGATGGACCCGCCGGCTCGGCGTCGAAGATCTTCAATGGTGCGCAACGCTGTACGTGCAGAACGACCCACATCGTCAGGTCGGCTCTTCAATCCGTCAAGTTCTTCCACCACGGTGAGGGGAATCACAACGTCGCATCCGGGGAATGAATGCAGACATGCAGGATCAGCAATGAGAACTGATGTGTCAAGAACGATGCGAGTGCGCACCCCAACGGGGTAGTTCGAAGTACTCAACGTGGAGTCTTGTGGTGACTCTGCGTCGGTACCGAAGTGCTCCGCAACACGTTCGATGTGCACATCATTCCTCGCCGCGCGGGTGAAGTGGTGGATATTCGTGAAAGATTTTTTGCTCGCACGAAGTGTTCACATGGCAGAAATCCGGCATTTTTCAGAAATTTTTTAAAATTTTTTTGGCTGTGGATTTTGACGTTTGTCACTCGCTGCAGAACATCAATGTTTGCGGTGATGTTGCATTGTGCGACGCAACAATTCTCATCTTCGCGACCCTTGTATTTATTGAGGTTTTTACGTTTTGATCAAGAAAATGTTTCGCCGACAACCTCGGGAAAGCCTTGTGGTGCAAGGGTTTTCTGGATTCTGCGGGTGACGAAGAGTGATGTGACTCCGTCTGGCCGCAGCTTTCAAGCGCCGCTTCCAGTGGATCAATTTTGTTGCGTTGCGCACGAGTGAAATCAATTCAGCGAACGCAAATTCGCGTTTGCGATCACTCTCGAAAAAGCACGATAGTTGCAAATGCAAGTATCTAATGCTTGCATTTGATGCAAATAGCGGTTCTGATTAATACACCACTCCGTTTCCGAGGAGGAACAACAATGACAAAAGCAGAGCTCATCGAAGAGGTAGCAAAGCAAGCAGAGTGCACCAAGGCAGATGCCGAACGTACACTCACCGCTTTCTTTGACCTAGTGGTGGCTTCTACTAAGAAGGGCGAAAAAGTGGCATGGCCGGGCTTCGGCTCATTCAGCACCACTGCTCGCAAGGCGCGTACTGGTCGTAACCCACAAACGGGTGCGGCAGTAACAGTTCCCGCCTCTACTGCGATGAAGTTCACAGCGAGCTCAACATTGAAGGCTCAGCTGAATCCAAACCGTAAGTAACCACTTACCCAACGAGAGGACCACTCCAGTGGCAGCAAAGAAGAAAGCAGCTAAGAAGGCTGCACCAGCAAAGAAGAAGGCAGCAGCTAAGAAGGCTCCTGCACGCAAGAAGAAAGCAGCCAAGAAGGCCGCTCCTGCAAAGAAGAAGGCAGCCAAGAAGAAGGCAGCAGCAAAGAAGGCACCAGCACGTAAGAAGGCTGCTGCAAAGAAGGCTCCTGCTAAGCGCAAGGCTGCTAAGAAGGCCGCTCCTGCAAAGAAGAAGGCAACAAAGAAGAAGGCAGCTGCCAAGAAGGCAGCACCTGCAAAGCGTAAGGCAGCAGCTAAGAAGGCTCCTGCACGTCGCAAGAAGGCAGCAAAGAAGTAGAAATACTTCTTTCTCTTTCAAAAAAATAGAACCAACCGGTTCGGAGTGTTGGAATGGGGGGCGAAAGCCCCCCATTCTTTTTTGTATCGGTAACACTGTGGGTATGAATGACCGCGATGCAGTGCTACTGGAAGATCTGGCCAACGAGGTGCAGTCGCTCGACGCACTTCTTGCCACCTTGACGCCCGAACAGTGGCACGTGCCCACGCCGGCGCCCGGATGGAACGTGGCTGACCAAGTCATTCATCTCGGCTTGTTTGATCGCCGATGTATGTGGTCAATGGTGAACCCTGAACGTTTTGCCGAAGACTTGAACAACATGCGCACCAATGGCGGTGTGGACGGTTTGCAACAAGCTGAACGTCATCGAGCTCCGGATGACCTGCTTGCGTGGTGGCGCACCGGAGCGGCCGACCTATTGAGCGCGGCGCACACCACCGATCTCTCTGCGCGATGTGCGTGGTACGGCCCGGCCATGTCGGCAACGTCAATGTTGACGGCACGTCTGATGGAAACGTGGGCACACGGATACGACATTGCAGATGCAGTGGGTGCAACACCCGTTGCCACGCATCGCTTGAAGCACATTGCGCACATTGGTGTTCGTGCCATGCCGTTTGCATTCGCCACCAACAAGCGTGAGGTGCCCAAAGGTGACGTGTTGGTGTCTCTCACCGCACCAGATGGAGAGACATGGACATGGGGTGAAGACAGCGCATCATCATCGGTGCGCGGCAACGCATTGGATTTCTGTTTGGCAGTGACACAACGACGCCACCTTGATGACTGCAATCTAGTTGTTGCTGGAGAGCCAGCAACAACGTGGATGAGTATTGCGCAAGCTTTTGCGGGCCCACCGGGAGTGGGGCGCACCAAGGGTCAGTTCGATTAGAGGGTCAATGTGACTGAGGCAGTTACAGCCTGTCCATGAGGTGGAAGATTTCCGCCGCAGCTACACCGTGTGGCGCTCCCAAATCTGACATGCGTGTGCGCATGCGCTGACGGAACACCTCCATTCCGTCTTCATCGGTGGCCTTCATGGTGCTTTCAAATTGGCTCTCGTGACGTTCGAGAGACTCGAGCTTGGTGTCAACCCATTCGCTGATGTTCTCGAAGTGGTTGGGTTCGTCTGCCTCCCACAACAACAGTGCATCGGGGCGGTGGTGTGAAACACCGTGTTCGGTGAAGTGGTGTTTCAAGAAGTGCGGGTCACGTGCGGCAACTATGGCATCGCACACATTGAGACCGGTGTTGCGGTGATCGGGGTGCAGGCGGTAGCGCTTCCACGGATCATGCGAGAGCACCACATTGGGCTTGATGGTGCGAATGGCGAGGGCAATGCGATCAATGGCTTCCTTCGAATGTTCCAGTTCGCCGTCGATGTAACCAAGGAAGTTGACGGTGCCTGTAGCGCCAAGTGCGACCGCGGCATTGCGTTGTTCCACTTGGCGCGATGCAACGAGAGTGGGCAGATCTGCATTCACGTCCCATGTGCCCTTCGAGCCATCCGTGCACACCAGGTGATGTACTACGGCGCCGTTCGCCGACCACTTGGCAAGTGTGCCGCCGCAGCCGAACTCCACGTCATCGGGGTGAGCACCAATGGCGAGCACCACTGCTGGAGTGGTGAGATTCGATGTGAAGGTAACGGTGGCAACGGGTGGTTGGCCGGGTTCGTTTGCGCTCATGACGCACCTTTCTGTCGGCGGGCAAGTTCGCCCAAGTCATCTGCGGTATCAAGGTCCAATGCCAACGATTCATCGTTGATGATCTCAACAGTGAGCCCCAGTGATTCGGCGATGCGAATGTGGTTGTCGAAACTTCCCGGACCATATGCGGTGGTGAAGTTCACGCCGGCCGGAAATGAGAGCACATTGGTGCCGTCGTTGTGGCGATCGGGCACCATGGAAACGCAGCCTTCACGCACCACGTGTGAGAGGGAAGTGGCGAGGGGAAGATCTGCGTGCGCCACGATGATGTGCGTGGCGCCATCTGTCTCTGCTGCTTCGCGACCAGCGTTCACCGCTACGTCAAGGCCTGGCGTTTGGCAATCCACCACGTGGGCACCTCGTTCGCGTGCCCACTGGGCCACCTGTGTGTCGGCGCACACCACATACACGGGAAGTTCCTGGGCGGCCTGCACCACGGTGGCAGCGCACTGTTGTGCAAGTTCGGCCCGTTGTGCCGGAGTGAGAGTGTCTGCCAAACGACCCTTGGCAACCGTGAACGATTTGATGGGAATCACGACTGCTGAACGCACAGTGTCAGCCTACGAACCTTCTGCCCGTGGTGACCTACGCTGGAGAAATGGCATCTATGCGTATGGCGGTTGTGGGCGCAGGCTCCTGGGGCACCACGGTGGCCTCTGTGGCTGCATCGAACACCCCCACGGTTCTCTGGGCGCGTCGTGACGCAGTTGCCGATGCCATCAATTCCCAGCACGTGAACCCTGATTACTTGGGCGCCGCACTCTCTCCAGAGTTGCGCGCCACATCGTCCCTGCAACATGCAGTTGAGAATGCCGACATCGTGGTGATGGCGGTGCCATCGCAAGGCTTCCGATCGGTACTTGCCGAAGCAGCTCCGCACATTCGTCCGTGGGTTCCCATTGTGAGTCTCTCCAAAGGATTGGAATCAGGCACCATGTTGCGCATGTCGCAGGTTGCCAACGAAGTGATGCCCGGACATCCGGTCGCTGTTCTCACTGGCCCCAATTTGGCGTCGGAAATCTCCGTGGGTCAACCTGCTGCCAGTGTCGTGGCCATCGATGACGCGGTGATTGCAACGGCGTTGCAGGAGTTGTTCTCCAGCCCCACGTTCCGCGTGTACACCAACCACGATGTGGTGGGTTGTGAAATTGCGGGCGTGGTGAAGAACGTCATTGCAATTGCATCGGGCATCGCGATGGGAATGGGATTCGGCGACAACACGCGCGCCACGCTCATCACGCGCGGTCTTGCCGAAATGACACGTCTTGCAGAAGCGCTGGGTGGAGATCCCGCATCGCTCGCAGGTCTCGCTGGTATGGGTGACCTCATCGCCACATGTTCATCCACCAGCAGTCGTAACACCACGGTGGGTATGCGCCTCGGTCAAGGCGAGTCTCTGGAATCGATTCTCTCGTCCACCAAGATGGTTGCCGAAGGTGTGAAGAGTTCTGCCACCGTGTTGCAACTTGCCGAGCAGTACCAAGTGGACATGCCCATTGTTGAACAAGTTGTTGCTGTGTGTCACCACGGAGTTCCCGCCGGTGAAGCACTGTTGAACCTCATGGCTCGACGTCAACGCCCCGAAATGAAATGAACCCCCTCATGAATGGTCGCTTAATCGGAAATCGTGGCAGTGCGTGGCGCGCCATCGTCAGTGAACATGGCGCCTTGGTGCCTGCTGACGGCAGTGCACCGCTCGACTGGCGTATTGCTGCCGACGATCGATGGTATGTGCCCGAGAAAGAAGCGTCGCTTCGACAGAAGTGGTACGCCGGATACCCCGTATGTGAAACACGTGTGAAGGTTCCGGGCGGCGACATCATTCAGCGCATCTATTCAGTGGCTGATCTTGGCGGTATGACGGTGATGGAATTCGAAAACGACTCCACCATGCCCGTTGCTGTTGCCGTTACGCGTGGCGATGTGTTCACCACCCGTGAACCATCAAATAACCCACCACAAGGCATTGAGATGCCCACTGGATCCATCGTGGTGCCCATTGGTCACAAGAGCACCGCCCGTGTTGCGCTGGCACACACGAATCCATCAACGGGTCGCTTGCCCGACGATGTTCCGAACCACCAACAAATCGTTCGTGGCTGGGAATTCGCCTGCGATGTTGCATCGCGCATCAACGTTCCCGATCACACCGTGGTGGCTGGAGTGTCACGCGTGCGCAGTGACCTGCTTCTCGGAGTGGGCGTTACCCCCGATGCGGCCATCGAGCTTGCACGACTGGGCGAGAAGCATCACGACTCCATCATTGAAGTTGTGGAAGTGGTGCAGCGTCGCTTGAAGAGCGAAAAGCGCGCCAAGACACTCGCATGGGACACGCCGCACCTCCTGGCATCGGCCGCACGAGCATGCGTGTTGCTGAACGATGACATGGCCGCTGGTGATATCGGTGCCGCATGGTTGCGCATCGCAGATCGCCCCGTTGCGGAACCACCCGTGGAAGTGCCGCAAGGTCTGCAATCCATTGCATGGGCTGAAACGTTGCTCGCTCAGGCATCGCCGAGCGGTGGTGAATGTCGCATTCTTCCGTACGGCATTCCCGAGCCATGGTTGGGCGCCAACTTCGAAGCGCATGGTCTCACCGCTGACCCATTCCGCACCATCGGATATGCAGTGCGCTGGCATGGTCCACGTCCCGCATTGTTGTGGGAAGTGAAGGGTGCGCCTGGCTTGTTGCTCACTGGTGGTGGCGCCGACGCTGACTGGCACAGCACCGATGCTTCGGGTGAGGCATTGCTCGCCGCACCGCCCCACGCTCATGATCACAACCATGATCATGACCATGCGCATTAACGCATCAGCGCAGGTGGTCCTCTAAATATCCAGTGTGAAGACCCAGCTTGTCCAACTCTGCAAGCAGTGTCTTCAGTTCCGATGCGAGATTCGACGTGTAGTGCAGTCGAATGATGTCACCACGTTGAATGGAACCGGTGGAGTAGCGATGGATTCCCGTGCTGTCGACCCAGGTGTTCCAGAACACGATGTGGGACACATTGCACGCTTTGGCGGCCTTGATGGTGTTGGAGTTGTATCTCCAGAAGGGAAGTCGCAACAAGATGGGTTGTGAACCACTGAAGTTCGACACAATGTTTCGTCCTGAGCAAATCTCTCGACGTTGATTCAGATACGAGAGTTTGCTGAGATCAACATGGCTACGTGCGTGGTTGCCAAACGTGGCACCACGTGCCCAATCGGTGTGGAAGAAGCGACGGTGGCGATTGATCATGAGACCGGTCACGAAGTTCGTGTGGGGAAGCCCGTACAGCATCGACGCCGCGGCCGAAGTGACCTCATCGCCATTCTCAATGGTGATGAACACCAGTGGTTTTGTGGTGTGGACACGCGTGATGATGAAGTCATCGTTGGATGTGGCGGCATGTGCGCTCGTTGGGCCAATGGCAACCAAAGGAGTTGCAAGCGCAAGAGTGAGCAGTAAGGCAATTCGTTTGAACATGACAACGATTGTCACGATGAATGGTCGCTCTCGCCAGACCGAGACATACCGCAGTGCGGCACATTCGTACCTGCCTCAGCGGTCGGTGAACAATTCGAAGGTGTCTCCCACGGAGATGTCGCCGGTCTTCGTGACCATGGCATACACGCGGCTGTCGTTGCCACGTTCGTGACTCATGCGATTGAAGTCGCCTTTGTCGAACCAGTTCTTGTTGTGATGGCACGGAATGGCATACGCAGTGAGAAAACCTCGCACGCCACCGATGCGAAAGTGTGCACCAGGGCGAAACGATGCGGCAGGAATTCCACTCACCGTGATGTTCTCACCGGCATACCCCGGTGCGATGGGATGGCCCTCTGATTGCAGTCGTTCGATGGCATCGGTGCTCCAGATGCACAATGCCTGCCACGGACGGCCATGGTGCGTGCGGAATTGCTGCACGTCGCCTTCCACGCCTTTCCAACCAATCACCGCATGATCAATCGCCTTCTTCGGCAAACCCTTCGATGCATGCAGGTGCGCCACCGTGCCCACGTGTTCCACGTTCAACATGCGCATGGTGGGGAAGAAGCGCCACATTGCCGCCAACAAGGCCTCT
>JALQYL010000150.1 GCA_023254135.1 Ilumatobacteraceae bacterium
AAACCAAAGGGCGGCATGTTGCCGTACACAGTTTCGAGTTTGTCATCTGAAAGAACGTACGTCTCGTGGAAGATGCCAACGGAGCCGTTGTCACGAACATTTTTGTTGAAAGCCTTCCACGCTGGCAGATGCAAGTTGCCAGACGAACGCGAGTAAGCCTCGAGCTTCTCGAACGATTCCCAGTATTGCCACACCAACACGGTGCGTCCGGATACAAAGGAGCGTGGTTTGCCCAGCAGCCCGAGTTCCCTGTTCTTCTGCAACTCGATCAACATGCGCGGCATCGCAGTTGCCACTGGCAACCACTTCCACACCTGCCACAATCGATTCACGCGCATGCCGATGAGAAACAACACCTTCCCATCGGCACCTGCCTCGGCTGAAAAACGTCCCTTGTTTACTTTGCTCATCAATTGCTCCAATACGAGTGCATCAGTTCCGTTGTCCATGCCGGCTGTCGAAGTTCACCACGTGGACCAAACTCTTCCATGTAGGGCTTGATATCGAGGACCGGTGTTCCATCAATGGCGTCGAGACCTGCAACGTGAACCGTTGCGCCTTCCACGGCAACGATTCGACAGGTCGTGACGCCGATTCTGTTCGGACGATCTTTTGCGCGTTGTGCGAAGATGCCCACAAGTGGCCACTCCTTGTTCCCTCGCGGATGTCTGGCCATGCGGGATTCATCCCACGTGGCGCGATCGAAGACATAGACGACAACGCAATGACTGAATTCACTCAAGCCAGCGACGGCTCGCTGGTCAAATGGGGGGAACAATTCAATGGACGAGGTCTCAGCATCCCAATTGTCATCTTCGGCTTCAGTTCGCGTCGACCGAACTACTCCCACAGCCGTCACTTGAAATTCGGTCATTCGCATACCGCTTTCAAACTCTCAGCCTCCTGATTCACAAATTGACGAATCTTCTTCTTCACAAGAGGCCACACCATGAATGCGAACAGACCCGACATCTCAAAGGAAAGCTTTACTGTGGTTTTCCCGTCGCTAGTCTCCACCAATTCATGGTTAGCCAGAAGGGTGATACCCATCACCTCGTTGTACCAGGTAAATGATCTGCCTGGGTGTACATCAGTGACCATATATGTAGCTTTCATCAGGCCTGGTTGACGAACTTCAAATTTTGCGCCCCATTCCAGTGCAGACCCATCAACTCCCTTGACGGAAGTCATGGTGGGCGTCCACGACGGCCACGCTTCCACATTGCTGAGAATTTCCCACACACGAGATGACGAAGCACTGATGACAATGGTGGTCTCGTAGGTGTGGCCGCTCATGGCCCAATCGTAAACCATTGTTCTTGACACACGTTCCAGATACATTGCGATCAGACATCAAGAGAGGTCTCCCCCAAAGAGACCCAGCAACCGAGCCACCCGGCCACGGTGCTTCCCGCAAGGGGATGAGGCGCATGGCGCAAACATCCGGGCTCACGATGTCTCCGACACAAGGAGACCATCATCATGAATAAGTACGACTGGCGTATCTCATCGAGATTGCATCTGTGGAGTGCCCTACGCCCCGAGAGCATGAAGCCATGTGAATACTGCGAGAAACCAGCAAATTTCGTGTCATTTCTGCGCGATGCCACGAATGCCGAACACGAACCTCATTGGCATTGCGACGTTCATTCGCCTGACGCCACCGAGCAACTCAACGACGTGCGATACGAAGGTCTGCGCAAGGTGTTCGCCGACCGGCACTGGATGCACATCTGGAAGGTGGGCCACAAGGGTTGCGTCGTGTGCAACAAGGATGCACGCGTCATCGCAAGTTACGTCGACGAATCTGACGAAATCGTGAAGCAGGAATTTCTGTGCGAACGTCACGGACCATGGACAGGCCGATCGGGCCGTGGTCCCGCTATCTATTCCGAAAGCAAGACACAAGAAGACTTGGTGAACGATGTGAAGTTCGGGTTGGGTGGCGCGTTCACCGTTCGCCCTGAGAATTAACCCAAACGAGCGTTCTCTCGAATGTCACCGAGATGGTGTACGAGTTCGTGCAAACCCTGGGCGGCCACCCACAGGTACGATGACGTCGTGTTCCCCATTGTGAATGGTCTTCGCTCCATCGAGTTCGGCACTCCTGGAGAGTCGCGCGCAAAATTGGTGGATCTCGTTCTGTGCGGCAACAAACGAGCAACGGCAGGATTACTGAGCGAATATGAAACCGAAAACGAACCGCCTGAGCATGTGGGCGAACATCTGGCCATGTTGGACAATGACGGGAATCATGTGGGCACCTTGTATGTGACACGAGTAGAGAAATTGCGATTCATCGATGTTCCCGACGAATTTGCTCTTGCCGAGGCAGAAGGTGATCTGAACGCAGCAGATTTTCGAGCCAGCCACATTGCATACTGGAATCGCATAGGCGAAGTGATTACCGACGACACACTTGTTGTCACCGTGTACTTCGACTTGATTCCGCGCCGTTAGAGACCAGATTGCTGCGCAACGGAGCGAATGAACTCGCGACGATTCTTGATGGGGCCCACCTTCT
>JALQYL010000151.1 GCA_023254135.1 Ilumatobacteraceae bacterium
TTCGTCACCGCGATGTAGATGTAGAAGGTGTGCAGTTCCACCCCGAGAGCATCTTCACCACCAGCGGCCACGACATTTTGCGCAACTTCCTCAAGCGCTGTGTCTGATCATCACCAGTTTTGCTGTGGATACGTCATTGTGAGTGATTTGGCAATAGTGAAACAACATCACACGGCAAGTTAGGAACGCGAGCGAGGCGAGAATCCATGGTGACCAATGGCCAGTCGAGGCCTCTTGCCAACGCAACATAAAACGAATCTTTTGCAGAGACGTTTGAGCGCATATCGAAGGCAGAAAGTATCAACTCTTCTGACCTTGTCAATTCAACCGGCAATGAAACGAGACTCGAGATCGACTTTGCAAATTGTTGAACTGTAAACAGATTGCGTAGCCACATTCGACGCAAGGCGTTGTAAGTCTCTGCAATCAAAATGTCGGGTGCACTAAAAAGTGAATGATCTACAAGGAATTCTCGCGCGACATTGCCTCGAACATCTTGAACGCCGAGGGCATCGGCAATCACACTCGCATCAATTACAAATCCGCGACTCATCCATGATCTCCAAGAACTCTTCGAGACTGCAAGTGCCCATTTCCGTTGTATCGAGCGATTTGATGTATTCGCTCATCGTTTGGCGGCGCCGATTTGGGTTGTTGAGAAACTCGAGATACTCCTGCGGAGACATGTTGTTATCACAGGCGGAAATAAACACACACTCTTGTAATTCAGAACTGAGGGAAGCGAAATCGGGAGTGCGCATGGGCACAGTTTGTTTTGCGCGTTTCAACAAAGCAAGTTTCATACACAAGGTGTGTGCGAATCGGACTAAGTGCGGAAGCTGATCCGCCACAAATATCAGCCGGCCGGTGTGGCGCGGCCCACGGTGAGAACCACCTTGGTACCAGGAGTCACGGTGGCGCCAGCAGCGGTGCCCTGTGAAATCACTTTGCCAATGTTGGCATCGCCGGCTGCAAGGTTGACGTAGTCAATCTCTGCACCAAGACCAACAGCAGTGAGCTTGGCCAATGCATCTGCTTCAGTGAGACCCTTCACCGCCGGCATGGAAACAGGCTGAGGTCCGGAAGACACGAACACGGTGATGGGCTTGCCCGCATCAACCAAGGTGCCCGCAACGGGATCGGTACGAATAACGATTCCCTTGGCAACGGTGGCACTTGCTTCCTCAACGATGGTGACCACGAACTTGTACGGATCACTTTGCAAGAAGGTTTGCGCAGCCGAAGTGGTTTGACCCGCCACGATTGCAGGCACTGCCAACTGTCCGGTACCGCCCGAAAGATTCACGGTCACCGTGCCGCCCTTTTCCAACTGTGTTTTGCCTGCAGGGTTTTGCATGGCCACTTGGCCCTTTGCATACGTGGGGTTAATCACGTCGGCGCCCTTTACAAACACGAAGCCTGCAGCTTCCACCTGTGTGCGCGCTGCATCTTCGGTGAGACCCAGCAATGCGGGCACATCGAACTTCTGAGCGGCGAACACCAACGTGATGGCTTCGCCTTCTTTTGCGGTGTCGCCACTGGCAGGGGACTGGTTCACCACTGTTTGCGTGGCGTCACACACTGTTTCTGCCGGATTCAGCGCAACCGTGAACTTGGCGGTTTCCAACGTTGTCTTGGCCACGTCGCAGGTTTGACCCTTCACATTGGGCACGGCGACACCAGTGCTGCCACCGCTCATGCTGGCAATCAGGAAGATAACGCCGGCCACTACCACCACGCCCGCAACAATGGCGCCAATGATGTAGCCACGCTTCGAGGGTTCGTCTTCATAGTCGGGCAACGTTTCCACTGGCTGCATGGTGGCGGGCATCACCGTGGTGCGGGGTGTGCCGCCCGTTGGTGTTGCTTCATTCACTGGCTGCATCACCGTGGTTGCTTCGTCCAAACGGGAAGTTGCAAGAGGTGGCTTTCCTTGTCGCGCACGAGCTTCATCCATGGCAAGTGTTGGTTCACCATTCACGAAACGACGCAAGTCATCGCGCAGAGACTCTGCATTCGGATAACGCACTTCTGCGTCTTTCGCCATGCATTTGCCAACGATTGCTTCCAATGCAGGAGGCACATCGGGCGCGTGATTCTTCAGGCGTTCAGGCATTTCGTTCACTTGCTTGTATGCAGTGGCCAATGCCGATTCACCAGAGAACGGTGGACGCCCAGCCACCAATTCATACAGCACAATGCCCAATGAATACAGGTCTGATCGAAGGTCGAGGCCTTCACCCTTTGCCTGCTCGGGCGAGAAGTACGTAGCGGTACCCATGACCGCGCCGTCTTGTGTGAGACCTGCGTCGTGACCAGCATCGAGTGCGCGCGCAATACCGAAGTCCACCACTTTGATGGCGCCATCGTTGCCCATGAGAATGTTGGCGGGCTTGATGTCGCGGTGCACCACGTTGTTGCGGTGTGCGTATGCAAGAGCATTTGCAATGGCCATGGCAACGGTTGCTGCACT
>JALQYL010000152.1 GCA_023254135.1 Ilumatobacteraceae bacterium
ATGTCAGCGGCAATCGACATGGCGTGTTCACGTGGCAGGCTCCTGCTGGTTTCTGGGCTCGTGTGTCCGAGTTGTTTGCGGGGGTCAAGTCATGAGCGCATATGTGGAAGCTGGCGTTGTATCGCCAGTTGATATGGAAACCGCACATCAGGTACTGCACCTTGCGAGTGCTTCTGGTGATATCGACCACGTTGCGCTTCTCATTGCGCTCACAGTGCGTGCATTCCGCGACGGGCACGCATGTTTGGTGTTGAGCGAAGTGGACACGTGGAAGACGAGCGATTCGCTCACCTCGTGGCCATCGCAAGCAGAGGTGCAGTCTGCCATCGCGGAACACAGCGAAATTTTTGGTTCACCCGATTCTGTGGCGCACACGCCGCAACCGCCATTCGTAGTGAACGAGGGCAAGTTGTACATCACGCGCGTATTTGCCGAAGAGGCATTCATCGCCTCGTTCTTGCGCAAAAACGCTGAACGAGTGCGAATTGTTCTCGGTGGCCCCGGCACTGGCAAAACAACGTGGGTTGCTCGCACTCTGTCCGAGTTGAAGGACAGCGAGATTCCAAAGCTGGCTTTGTGCGCTCCTACGGGCAAAGCCGCGCAACGCATGCGTGAAGTGCTTGATGAGCGTTTGCGCAATTCAGGTGCCAGCGAGAAGTTGCTGGAAGTGCTGGAACATGCGCCATCAGAAACGGCACACAAGTTGTTGCACTACGCACCCCATCGCCAGCCGAAGTATCAGTACCAAGGCGATGCGAAGTTGGAATTCGACCTGGTGATTGTGGACGAGGCATCAATGATGCCGTTGTCCATGATGTATCGATTGGTGAATGCACTTCCAGAAAATGGTCAGTTGTGGTTGGTGGGCGACCCCGACCAGTTGGCCAGCGTGGAAGCCGGTTCTGTGTTGGCAGACATTGCGCGTGGCGCCGCAGAGCCTTCGTCGCCTTTGCATTCACGTGTCACCAAACTTGAGGAGCAACATCGCTTCCACAAGGATTCTTCCATCGCCAAACTCGCCGATGCAGTTCGTATTGGCGACGCCGCATTGGTGCGTGCGATTCTGGAATCACCGAGTGACGATTTCACTTGGATCGATTCCTCGAAGAATCTTGATCAACTTGACACACTTGGCAAGCAAGTCATTGCTCACGCACGCGCCGTTGCCGAAGCTGCATCGAAGGGTGATGCAGCCACCGCGCTCACATTGAAGAGTGAGCTACAAGTGCTCTCTGCAACACGCAAAGGCCGCTTGGGCATTGATCATTGGAACACCACCGTGGAAGATGCCCTGGGCATGTCGGCAACGCAACGCTGGTATCTGGGTCGTCCCATCATGGTCACGCGTAACGACAAGTCCACTCAACTCTCCAACGGCGATGTGGGCATTGTGTGTGCAAAGAACGGCGCCTCGCGCGGTTTCTTCGGTAGTGCCGTGGAGCCTCGCGACGTGTCGCTTGCCCGTTTGCCGTATGTGGAAACGGTGCACGCACTCACCATTCACAAGAGTCAGGGCTCGGAATACGACCACGCCATCGTGGTGATTCCCGATGCTGACTCACGAATTGTCACCCGCGAACTTTTGTACACCGGCATCACGCGTCCGAAGAAGAAGCTCACTCTGGTGGGTTCTTTGGAGTCCATCCTTCACGCCGTTCGCACTGATATCCGCCGCGCCACCGGCTTGGAAGATCTCCTCAAATAACCCTTTCCTCAACCTTCTTCCCCCGCACACATATGTGGCAGAAAAAGAACACGAAATGAGGAAGATGATTCTTATGGAAGAACTACCGAAATTGTCGGGAGACGATTACGTCGTCAAAAGTGACCTTGAACTACTGCGCAAGGATATGCAGCACGAATTTCAATTGGTACGAAAAGACTTAGAGATAGGACTTAAAGATGTGCAAATTCAAATTTCAAAGAGTCATCAAAAATTGATCTTTCAGATGGCCGGCTTCTTCGCTCTCATCAACGGCCTTTTGTTCGCCGGAGTCAAATGGGTCTAGCCCGCGAAGTTACTCATGCGTTCTTAGGCCTTCAGCCAGGAAGGGCGGCGTGATTCGTACGCGCTGATCTCGTCGGCATGGGTCATGGTGATGCCAATGTCGTCGAGGCCGTTCAAGAAGCGGTGCTGTGTGGGGGCATCCATGGGGAATGACTCCTTGAAACCCTTAGCAGGGACTTCCACGGTGAGGCGTTCCATGTCCACGGTGATCTCCACCTTGGGGTCTTCATCGATGAAGGCCCACAACTGATCCACCGAAGCCTGAGGCAACACCACCGGTGCAAGACCATTCTTCGTGCAGTTGTTGCGGAAGATGTCGGAGAAGCTGGGTGCAATCACCGCATCGAATCCGTATTGCTGAATTGCCCACACCGCGTGTTCGCGAGAGGAGCCCACGCCGAAGCTGGG
>JALQYL010000153.1 GCA_023254135.1 Ilumatobacteraceae bacterium
CGACAACCGAATCTCAGGAGATGTCTTCACCGTAAGTGGCACGCCCACCTTCGCCACTGTGGCTGTTGGCACCGCCAAGACCGTGACAGCAAGCTCGATTTCGTTGAGTGGCACCGACAGCACCAACTACTCACCAAATACATCAGCAACAACCACTGCAGACATCACTGTGCGCACACTCACTGTCACCATTTCCGGTGGCGGCAAGGTGTACGACGCGCTCACATCGGCCACTGTCACGTATGCAAGCGACAAGGTCGCGGCCGACACCATCACAATCACTGGCACGGCCACCTACGCCACCAAAACAGCGGCGGTGGGCAAGACCATCACTGCCACAGGAATATCAATTAGCGGTGCAAGTTCCACGAACTATGTGTTGGGCAACACGACGGCCACCACCACCGCCACCATCTCCGTGCGATCGCTCACCATCGTGGGCTCGTACACGGCCTCGAATCGTGCGTACGACGGCACCACCGATGCCACAGGAAATGTGGGTGTTCCTGCCACTCCAACTCTGAGCACGATTCAGGGCTCCGACAACGTGACTCTGACGGGTACTCCGGTGTTCACATACGCGCAGGCAACGGTGGGTACTGCGATTTCCATCACGAGTTCCGGATATGCGTTGGCCGGTACTGACGCCGCGAACTATTCGCTCACGCAACTCACATTGTCCTCGAACATCACGACCCGTGCCGTCACCATCGGTGGGTCTTTTACGGTGACCTCCACACGTGCATACAACCAGTCCGCATCGGCAACTATCACGGATTCCACTCAACTCACCATTGTGAACACTGCAAGCACCGATTCTGGCAACGCATCAAAGCTTGCGCTCACATCACTGGCAGCGGCGTATCCAGACAAGAACGTTGGCGCCAATCGCACCGTGTCACTCACCGCTGCATCACTGACCGGTACTTCTTCCGCGAACTATTCCCTCTCTCTCACCGGTGCTCCCACCACCACGGCCACCATTACGGCACGTTCCCTTACGGTCACCATCACGGCAACGGGGAAGGTGTACGACTCAAGCAACTCCGCCTCGGTTACTTACAGCGACAATCGACTCGCATCAGATGTGTTCACCGTGTCGGGAACCGCAACATATGCCGACTCCAATATCGGAGTATCAAAGACCGTGACAGCGAACGGCATCACACTTTCCGGAACTGATTCAGCGAACTACGCCGCCAACTCAACTGCCGCGAGCACCGCCACTATCACTGCTCGTCCGGTCACCGTCACGGGAACATTCACCGTGACGAACCGCATCTATGACGGAACAACACAAGCAAACAGCAACATCACTCCACCGGTTTCACCAGGAGTTTCTGCGGTGCAGGGCAGCGATGATGTCTCCATTGCTGGTAGCCCCACATTCACGTTTGCCCAGGCCACAGTGGGCACCAGTATCAGTATCAGTACCACTGGATACTCTCTCGCCGGAACCACCGCAGGCAACTACTCACTCACACAACCATCGTTTACAGCGAACATCACTACGCGTACGGTCACCATTGGCGGATCATTGCTCGTTGCATCGTCAAAGCAATATGACTCCACCACCGCAGTCACCATCACCGACACCACCGCCCTGACCTTGGTGAACGTCGCCACTCCCGATGCAGGCAACGCTGCGAAGTTGGCGCTCACCAACCTGGTCGCCCAATACTCAACGAAGACCGTGGGCACCGGAAAGACAGTGTCGCTGACATCGTCTGCAATCACCGGAACATCGGCAGGCAACTACGCGCTCAGCACGTCTGGTGCGCCCACCACCACTGCGAACATTTCATTGCGCGCGCTCAGCGTCACAATCACTGCGACCAACAGGATCTACGACGCCACCACCACGGCATCGGTGACGTATGCAGACAATCGTGTATCCGGCGATGTATTTACGATCAGTGGCACTCCCACATTCGATGACAAGAACATCGGCACATCGAAAACGGTGACAGCCAGCGGCATTTCACTGTCCGGTACGGATGCTGCCAACTACACGCCCAACACCACCGCCACCACCACCGCCAACATCACCAAACGTGCGTTGACCGTGACGGGCACCTTCACCGTTGCCAACAGGGAATACGACGGCACCACCGATGCAACGCCACAGATCACGTTGCCCGCCATGGCCGGACTCTCCGATGTGCAGGCAGGCGACGATGCAATGTTGGTGGGCACACCCGTGTTCACCTTCGCCCAGGCGACCGTGGCCAACAGCATCGCCATCTCAACGAGTGGTTATTCGGTGAGCGGTGTCGATGCGGGCAACTACAACCTCACCCAGCCGAGCT
>JALQYL010000154.1 GCA_023254135.1 Ilumatobacteraceae bacterium
AGTGCGTATGGCGCCAACGTCGAGTGGTTTGCAGCCATTCGAACTCTTGGTGATTACGAACGACGACCTCCGGGCGCAGATTGCCAAGGCGGCGAACGGCCAGGCACAGGTCACCGATGGATCACACCTTCTGGTCTTTGCAGCATGGGACAATTACACCGCTGAGCGAATTGATGAAGTAGTCCAGCTCACCATTGAGGCTCGTGGCGATTTGCCCACGTTGCGTGGATACTTCGATTTCCTGAAAGCCAACTACTTGAAGCGCGACCCAGAAATCAATTACGCGCACGCTGCCCGTCAGACGTACATTGCGGTGGGATTTGCGCTCATGGCTGCTGCAGAGCAGGAAGTTGACAGCACACCCATTGAAGGCTTCAGCCCAGATGCTGTTGACGCCATTCTCGGTTTGCGAGAGCGTGGATTGCGCTCAGTGGTGTTGATGCCATTGGGTTACCGCGATACAGAAGGTGACTGGCTGCTGCCAATGCCCAAGGTTCGCAAGCCTCGCTCTGCCATGGTCACAGAATTGGCCTAAGTGGGCGAATTGTGATCGTGCGTGTGGCCGGCAGGATGATTACCGGCCCAATGTGCGCCTGAGTTTTTGCAACAAGGCATTTAAATAGCCGCGACGTGAATGATGGGCGGGGCACAGAATGAAGTCTCCTCTGATGCCTTCCCACAAGTCGGTTGATGATCCGCAAATATCGCAGGGTGCCTCGCTATGCGAGAGCTTCAAATCCCATGTAGACCTCTCAGGCAACTTCAATCGCTGTTCGAGTGGTGGTGAAAGAAGAACTTCTGGCAAACATGTGGTGCAGTAGCGAACTGCAAATCGCTTCTCGCCTACATGATTACGCCAGGTGACGAGCACGGTTGCGTTTGTTTGGTCACACGCAATGCAACGCCAATTGGCACCATTTAGTTGTAGTGCTTTCCAGTGGTAGTTGTCTTCAACGGTGATAGTTCTCATTGTCTTTCTCCTTGTGTCGGTGACACCAGGAGCCCGGATGTTTGCGCAGTTGCGCCTCATCCCCTTGCGGGAAGCACCGTGGCCGGGTGGCTCGGTTGCTGGGCCTCCATGGGGAGGCCTCTCTTGATGTCAAGAAAGAAAGTAGCGCAAGGGTGGGTCAGGCCTGCCACATCGCTGAGGTATCGACAACGTTCACTTTCAAATTGTTGTGTCCGTAGCCCAAGGTCCGCAAAAACATCTCGGCCTCGTTTATCCCAATGGATCCGGCCTTGTCTGGTCCGTCAATGGTGCGTACTTCGTATCGAAGATTGAAGAACAAAATCTGTTCGTCGTACGTGAACGTGCCTTCGGGTGAATAGGCCGACTTGAAAATGTCATGTTCGGGCAGTTCGCGAACAAGTTGTGCACGTGCTCTCTCGTCGAGATTGTGGAAACGTCCGCGAACGGTGACGCGGTACACGATCTCTGTTGACATTGAGAATGAGGCTAGTTGTCGGTGGCACTTGTGGCTTTACGACCGATCGGGGCGCGGCGTTCCGGGAAGCAAGCGGCGTGCACCAGGGCCTTCTTCGGACATCTTGTCGTCGGGGTTGACAAGCTGACAACGTTGGAACGACAAACATCCGCAACCAATACAGGTGGAGAGGTCATCACGAACTCGCTGCAAGTACTCGATCTGGTTGTCCAGCACCACTTTCCATCGCTGGCCGAGTCTTCCCCAGTCCTCCTCGCGGGGAGTGCGCTTCAGTGGTAATTCGTCGAGAGCCTCTTTGATGGATGCGAGTGGGATGCCCACCCGTTGTGATGCACGTATAAAGGCGAGTCGACGCAGTACGTCGCGCGTGTACCGCCTCTGGTTTCCCAGGTTTCGTTCGCAGAAGATGAGACCTTCTCGCTCGTAGAAATGGAGTGCCGAAATGGAGACCCCGCTTCGAGCAGAAATATGCCCAATGGACCAATCATCGGCGGGTTCCTGATTCTTCTTCATTCATCGACCATAGTGCTTGACCTCAACTGAGGTTGAGGTGGGATGCTGTCTCGTAGACCCCCAAATTTCGGAGAACAAAGATGAACAAATACATGGTGATGTGCGCCTTCAAGGAAGGCACGGACATGGGCGAAGTGTTCGCCGTGGTTGCTGAGGAACAGGCAGCAGTGCAGTCGTTGATGGAACAGCAACGGCTAGGAAACATTCATTTGTCGCTGGCACGCGGCACGGTGTTCATCGAGACATGTGCGGATTCTGATGATGCAGCCGTAGCAACGGTGCAGTTGTTGCCCATGGCGAAGTGGTGGAACATCGATGCGTATCCACTCGC
>JALQYL010000155.1:0-1230 GCA_023254135.1 Ilumatobacteraceae bacterium
CTCAGCCTTTCGGCGAACGCGGTCGGCCTGCGCATCTTCCATGGAGGAAGAGACGTTGCGCACGTCGATACCCATCGACTTCGAAAGGTCGAGGGCTTCCTTGTTCGTGAGGCCGAGCTCTTTGGCGAGCTCAGCAATTCGGATCTTCTTGGCTGGCAAGGGTTAGGCCTCCGTGCTCTCGGCTTCGTCAGAGGAGCCGCCGGCCCACTCTTGTTCGCTCACGACAGAACCGTCAGCTGCTTGAAATTGCAATTCGCCTGTTGCGTCGTTTTTCACCCATTCGCCTTCGGCGTATTCGGTGTTGCGAGGTTGGCGTGGTTCGAAGATGCCATTTGCTTCGTTGGCAGCTTGTGTCTCTGACTTGATGTCGATGCGCACACCAGTAAGGCGTGCAGCAAGGCGTGCGTTCTGGCCTTCCTTACCAATTGCCAATGACAACTGGAAGTCGGGAACGATGACATCGGCCTGTGTGTTGTCTTCTGACAAACGCACTTCGGTGACCTTTGCAGGAGACAATGCGCGCGAGACGAACTCGGCCAGATCTTCTGAATAAGAAACAATGTCGATCTTTTCGCCACGCAATTCGTTCACCACCATGCGCACGCGTCCACCGCGAGCACCAACGCAGGCACCCACTGGGTCAACGTTGACGTCGTTTGAGTACACGGCGATCTTGGTGCGGTGGCCCGGTTCACGAGCACATGACTTGATTTCCACGATGCCGTCGGCAATTTCTGGAACTTCAAGTTCGAACAAACGCTTGATGAGACCTGGGTGCGTACGGCTCACAACAATCTGTGGGCCCTTTGCTGTTTTGCGAACTTCCACGATGTATGCCTTGAGGCGTCCACCCTGCTCGGGGCGCTCGTACGGCACTTGCTCTGCCTGTGGCAACAGTGCTTCCACCTTGCCCAAGTCGAGCAATGCGTAGCGTCCATCGGCCTGCTGAATGATGCCGGTGACAAGGTCGCCTTCGCGGTTGGCGTATTCCTCGAACTTACGATCGCGCTCTACTTCGCGGATGCGCTGGCTCATGACCTGCTTGAACGTTGCAGCAGCAATACGTCCAAGGTCGTTCTTCGACGGCGTGTCGTCACGCTCGTTCACCCAGTTGCCATCGTCGTCCACGTCGTATGCGGTGAACTTCATGTCGAGGTTCTCGGGGTTGACTTCCACGATCACTTCGTCGGCGGCGCCAGGGCGCTTCTTGTATGCATTGGCGAGTGCTTC
>JALQYL010000155.1:1239-2280 GCA_023254135.1 Ilumatobacteraceae bacterium
GAGGTTCTCGGGGTTGACTTCCACGATCACTTCGTCGGCGGCGCCAGGGCGCTTCTTGTATGCATTGGCGAGTGCTTCCACCAACACCTGAAGCAGTGCGTCAACACTGATTCCGTGGTGCTCGGCAAGCATGCGTACTGCTTCGGACATATCTAGGTTGCTCATTGGGCGTTGACCTCCGGTTGAGTTTCTGATGCAGATGACTTTTCAGCACGCTTTGCATCGCGTGCTTCTTTCGAATTGGGTTTCGGCTGCGACTCCCACACGAACACGGTTTTTGCCTTGTCAATCATCGACAAAGGCACTTCAACCGTTTCGGTGGAGTCCTCAAGACGAACACTTGCCGTGGTGGAAGTGGCACCCACCAACACTCCGGCCAAACGACGGCGACCGTCGAGTTCGGAGATGAGACGAATGGTGACGCTCTTACCTACTTCGCGTTGGAAGTGGTGCGGTGTACGCAACGTGCGCTCGAGACCGGGGCTGGTGACCTCAAGAGTGAAGCGACCAGGCACAGCGTTCTCATTGTGATCAAGTTCGCGGCCAAGAAGGCGCGTGATGAGCGAAATTTGGTCGATATCGACGCCCTTGTCCTGACCAGCAGGGGTATCAACGGTGACGCGCAAGATGCCACCGTTGTAATCGAGGTCGTACAGTTCGAGGGAAAGGTCGGCCAAAATGGGCGCAACCATGGTGGTCACTGTGTTCACGACATTGCTCATATGACTCACCTCCTGCCAGAAAACTGGCCCTAACAGAACAAAAGGCACGGGGGTAAGCCCGTGCCCCGGTTCACCGAACTTCAAAGGACGGCTCTAATTGTAGCCCTGCAAACTAAGGTTTTGCTCTGATGCTGCGCCTCTCACAACTCTTCGTACGGACCCTTCGAGACGACCCTTCGGACGCCGAAGTCCCTAGCCACCGCCTTTTGGTGCGCGCTGGTTATATCCGCCGAGCCGCCCCTGGTGGCTATACCTGGCTCCCCCTGGGCTGGCGGGTGCTGCGCAAGGTGGAACAGATCGTGCGTGAGGAGATGGACGG
>JALQYL010000156.1 GCA_023254135.1 Ilumatobacteraceae bacterium
CGAGTTCGAGCGCGACGATCTGCTTCGCGGCCTGCGCAAGGAGTTCGCGATCGTGGCTGACAAGGAGGACGGTCTTGTCGGTGTCACGCAGTCGTTGTTCGAGCCACCGCTTCCCCGGCACATCGAGGTAGTTGTCGGGTTCGTCCAAGAACAAAACATCCGCGCCGGAGTTCAACAACAGGTCGAGCACCAAACGCTTGCGTTCACCACCTGATAGTTCGCGCACCAATCGCGAGGCGAAGTCAGTGACGGGCGTTTTTACACTGCGCTGTGCAGCGGCGGCCCATTGGGCTTCCAGTTCGTATCCGCCAAGATCGCCCCAGTCGCCCAAAGCCTCGGCGTACTTCATGCCATCGTCTTCGCCCGACATCATCGCTTTCTCGGCTGCGAACAAAGTCTTGCCAGCCTCTCGCAACGCAGTGGGTGCCACTTCGATCAACATGTCTCGCAATGCATCGTCGGGTGACGACATGCCAACATCCTGGGTCATCTGCAGAAACGTGCCACCAATGTTGTAATCACCATCGTCGGCTTCGTATTGACCAGTGAGAATCTTGAGAATGGTGCTCTTGCCAACACCGTTCGGCCCGACAATTGCCGCATGTTCACCCGGACTGACGCCAAAGCTGACATCGAAGAACAGTTGGTCTGCGCCAGGGGGCGAATACGCCAAATCGGATACCACGATGCTGCTCACGGCTTTCCAGTATGGCGAGAAGTATCGTCGTTCGGGTGCCGAAACAAGCGATGAATCAACTGCAAGCCGTGTTGTGGGACTTGGATGGCACCATTGTCGACACCGAGCCGTACTGGTTCGAGGCTGAGTACGCGGTGGTGGCCGCGCATGGTGATTCATGGAGCGACGAGCATGCTCGCGCCGTGGTGGGGTTTGACCTTCTTGACTCTGGTCGATACATGATCGAGCACGGGGGAGTGCGACTAACGCCCCACGAGATTGTGGAGATGATGTTGGACAGCGTGGTGTCGAACATCAAACGAAGTGTTCCGTGGCGTCCCGGTGCACGGGAGTTGTTGGCTGACGTTCGCGCCTCCGATATCCCCACGGCGTTAGTCACCATGTCATGGCGTCGTTTTGCGAATGAAGTGATGGAAGCGTTGCCCGCCGGAGCGTTTGACGTGTCGGTGGTGGGTGATGATGTTGAACGAGGCAAACCGCACCCAGATCCGTACCTGTTGGCTGCCGAACGTCTCGGCGTAGATATCACTCGTTGTATCGCGATTGAAGATTCACCCACCGGTGTCGCTTCCGCGCTTGCGGCTGGCGCCACGGTGTTGGCTGTGCCGCATGTCGTTGATGTGCCCATGCGCAACGACGTGAACGGTCGCATGATTCGACGCGACACTTTGGCCGGCATTACTGCCGCCGACTTGGCGTCTTTCTTGCCTTAGCTTTCATTGATACACCGTTTCCGTAGCGTCCACGAATGGATTCTGCTGGAAAAATCAAACCAGACACTCTCTTCCTCTTCATTGACGAATCTGGCAATTTTGATTTCTCGGATCGTGGTACTCGTCATTTTGTGATGGCCGGTATAGCAACACTGTTTCCGGTTAATTCTTCGGCATCTCTTCAAACTCTCAAGTATCGACTTCTGGCTGGAGGATTTGACGTTGCGAGTTTTCACGCATCTGAAGATCGGCAAATAATTCGAGACCGAGTATTCGAGTTGCTTCGCTCGCAGGGTCTCATTGTGGCCCATGCAGTTTTTGGCGACAAGAGTTTGGCACCGCCCGATTTAAGAAGCGACTCCTCGCTTTTGGCTCACTTTGGTGAACGGCTTATCTCTACATTGATTGCACAATTCCCAACAATGGATTACCAACAAGTAGTGCTTCTCTTTGATCAGTCGTTGCCTCGAAAGAAACGAGATGTGTTCTATGCAACGGTCAAACCACAACTGAAAGCATTGAAGAAGCCTTTTCATATCTTCTTTCACTCAATGCAGTCTGATTTGAATGGGCAATTTGCTGATTACGTCTCGTGGGCTCGCTACGTAGCGCTAGAGCGCAATGAACTTCGACCTTGGCACTCGTTTAGCAAAGAAATAGGTGCGTTGAGCACTGACATGTTCGCAATCTAAGTGTGGACATGCGACCGCCCCGACTAGCCAGTTGCCTGGCAGAGCCCGGGGGCTCTTTTCATCGGGGCGGAACCTTTAAATGAAATATAGCGAAGTGGTATGGCTGTGAAAACCTATTTAGCTTTCGAGTTCGGTGGTGAGCTCGA
>JALQYL010000157.1 GCA_023254135.1 Ilumatobacteraceae bacterium
CTCCAGTTCGTCCAGTGACTCCAGCAGCAGCGCAAGCACCACCTCCGACTAGCGCTGAGTTCGTACACATGAGGCTCCGAAAGGATCCTCATGAAGAAATTTCTCACATTCCTGCGCGCGGCCAATGCGCAACTTAACTTCCTCATCAATCGCACCATCACATTGCTGCAACTGGAGCGACGTGCTCAACTCACCGCAGTTCTCATCACGTCTGTGTTGATCGGCGGCTTCGTCACTGCGGTCACTCATTCAGCAAAGGCTGCACGCGAACAATGGGTGTCGCACGTTCAGGTGCGCATCACCACTGCACCGGTTGCGTTGGGAGACCAACTCACCAACGGCAACACCAGTGTCGTCGACCTTCCCGAAGCGTCCATTGCCGACGATGCCATTTCCACACTGCCAAAAGGTGCGCGTGCGCGAATCGCATTGCAACCGCACACTCCCCTCTCCACATCCATGTTGTTGCTCGATGGTTCGGTGGTATCCATTCCGCCTGGTTGGCGCGGTATCGCCATGCCCACCGACCTCATCGTGCCCAACGTGTTTGCCGGCGATCATGTTGATGTGATTGCGGGCGATGCAGTTGTTGCCGAAGGCGCATTGATTGTTTCGTCGTCAAAGAGCGATGGCATCACCATTGCAGTGCCCGCTGCGCAATCGCCCGTTGTGGCAAGTGCCGCCCGCCTCGGCGACATCTCTCTGGTCTTAGCTAATTGATGGTGGGCGTGACTCATCGTGAATGTACTGTCCACTCCATGACACGCCTCGAATTAGTTCAATCATTGAGCGACGAAATCAAAGCTGTCGCATTCCGCCACAAGGGAATTTCGGTATCCGTCTTTGGGTCTGTTGCGCGTGGCGAAGACACACCCGAGAGTGACATTGATTTTCTTATCGACTTCGCAAAAGGAAGTTCACTTTTCGACATCATGCATGTTCAAGACGAACTTGAAGCATTGCTGCAATGTCCAGTTGACATCGTGTCCGTTGGAGGTTTGAAGGACCGCGACGATCACATTCGCCAGGAGGCAATACCCCTTTGACCCGTTCCGATGCTCTGCGTATCGCAGACATCGTGGCCGCGTGCCAAGAACTTTCCCCAATTCAACACCGTGGTTACGAAGTCTTTCTAGACGATCCGATACTCCAACGCGCTGCCGAGCGACTATTGGAAATCATTGGCGAAGCAGCCAATCAATTAAGTGAACAATGCAGGAAGGAATATCCAAATACTCCTTGGGCCGACATACGTCGGTTTCGAATTTTTGTGGCGCACGAATATTTTCGAATTGAGCCAACGCAAATTTGGGAGACATTGGAAATTCACGTCCCGACTCTTCTGGCTGATTTATTGCCAGAAGTCGAATAAGCAGAATTAATAGTCGTCGACGACGGAGGGCACGATGCGAGGGCTCCACGGGCGGGCTTCGTCCCAGTGGTGGCCAACAATGCGACCGTGGCGCAACTTCTGCAAAAAGTCAGCCGGACCGTCAAAGTCGGGCATTTCCATATAGGCACTACCCAACGCGAGAGGCACGTGCGCATCACTGCCGGCGCCCAGTGCCAAGTGATGTTCGTTGCCGAATTCGGCGGCGCGAACATTGAGAGACTGCAATGACGTCTTCGAGTTGTGCGCCTCAATGGCATCCACCAATCCCAGGCCAGTGATTTCAATCAACGACGCTTCAGTGAGATTGCGACGCAAGGGGTCAAATGGATGCGGCACGTACACCAACGCACCTTGAGCGCGAATTTGCGTTGCAGTGTCGATGGCGTTGGCGCCGAACGGAATCTTCTCGTTCAAGAACAATCCGATGATCTCGCCGGTGTGCGTGCGCACTTCCTCACCCACGATCACACGACATATGCCGTCGCCCTCGAGTGCGCGTTGCAAACGCAATGCTCCGTCGATGGCGTTGTGGTCGGTGACGCACAGAACATCGATGCCCGCTTCCACCACCGACTCGATGATCTCGTCGAGAGTTGTGGTGGAGTCACCGGAGAACATGGTGTGCGAGTGCATGTCCACCCGAACGAATCCGTCAGGACATGGCTCCGCCAAATGTGGATGACGCGCGATTGCAGCCGCAGTGGCCACGGCCATGGTGAGTTAAGCCCCGCTCATGGTGATGCCTTCGATCACCGTGCTCACACCCACGGCACGAGCAGGCAACCAATCAACATCTCCGCCAATGGCCACCATGTTCT
>JALQYL010000158.1 GCA_023254135.1 Ilumatobacteraceae bacterium
GTGGTGTCGTCCACATCGATCACCTGTACATCGCCTTCAGGGTCTGCTGGTGCTCGTGATGTGGTTGTCACGAACACTGATGCGCAGAGTGCATCTGCTGGCGGGGTGTTCACGTATATTGCTCCGCCCACGATTGCATCCATTTCTCCTGCTTCTGGTCCTGCCGTCGGAAACACGTCAGTCACAATCACAGGCGCGGATTTCTTGTCCGGTGCCGCCGTGACCATTGGTGGTGCGGCATGCACGTCGGTGTCGGTGGTGTCGTCCACGTCGATCACCTGTACATCGCCTTCAGGGTCTGCTGGTGCTCGTGATGTGGTTGTCACGAACACAGATACGCAGAGTGCGTCGGCAATCGCAGCTTACACGTATGTTCCTGCACCCACTGTTGTATCCATTTCGCCCACAAGCGGAGGAGTGGCAGGACTTCAAAATGTCACCATCACCGGCACCGGATTTCTCGCTGGTGCAACGGTGTTGATCGATTCGACATCCGCGTGCACAAGTGTTGTGGTCGTGAGTGCCGCACAAATCACGTGCACAACTTCGCCGCATGCCGCCATGTCGGGGGCCTCTGTCCGAGTGACGAACAGTGACGGCCAATATGGCGAATTGTTGAACGCGTATTCCTTCACGACCACGACCACGACAACAACTACAACGACCACGACGACTACGACAGTTCCGAAGGCCATTGCGTCGTCTTCCTTGGAAACGCCGAAGTTGGTGACTGTTGCTGACGTTGCAAAACTCGAACAGGCACCCAACAGCGCGGGAGCAATCATCAATGGTCAGGTCGTGGAGGTCAAGGTCGTCGAGGCACCGATCAGCACTGATCCTGCACAATTGCAGCAAGCAGCCGCATCAATCATGAACGCACTGGACAAACTCACCCCACCAGGGTCCACCAACCCTGTGCAGGTGATCAACACGTCGGATGGCGCGGAATTCACGGGACTCTTGGTGAACCCGGACAATCCTTCGGAAAAATTACGGGTTCCGGTCGAGGCAGTGAAGCTACTGCAGGTCGGCAACAATTCCGCGGTCCTTCTCGCGGCGATGAATCAAACGAATCTTCCTGCCGAGCTCAGCCCGTCGGGTGCAATCGAGGTGACCCGCGGTGGAATACTCGCGGCGCGTGCATACGGCCTTGGTGCCAGCGAGAATGGCGAGATTGTTCTCATGTCCACTCCGCGTTTGTTGCAGAGTTTCACAGTCACGTCGAGTGGAACTTTCAATGGCCAGGTCCCGTTACCAAAGGACATTGCATTCGGCAGTCACACGGTGGTGATGGCAACGAAGAATGCCAAGGTGAGCCTCGGTATCACCCTTGTTCGAACGAAGTTGCAGTTCCGCATCAAGCGCGTGATTGGCACGACTCTGTTCAAGAATCGTGCAGGAGTAAAGGCTGGTGGCGGTGCCGTGACCGTGAAGGGCTCAGGTCGTTGCAAGGCGAACAACTCCAGGGTGACCATGAGTTCGAAAGTGGGTGCGTGCTACATCACGGTCACGCAGGCTGCAAAGGGACCCTTCAAAGCCCTGACGTATCGATTCACCGTTTCTGTGGTGAAAAAAGTCAAGAAAATCTCCGCAAAGAAGAAGTGACGATCGGGGCTCCGGAGGAGTTGAGAATTCGCGGTCCAAGAACACCACCGTGAGGTGTGGGACTGCCGTTACCCGCCAGTAACTTTGGCGTATGGCTGATTTTTCACTGAACCTTTCCGACGACCAGTTGCAAATCAAGGACTGGATCCATGGCTTTGCCAAGGATGTCATGCGCCCTGCAGCACAAGAGTGGGACGACCGTGAGGAGTTCCCATGGCCCATCGTGCAAGAAGCCGCAAAGATGGGCTTGTACGGCATCGACTTCATGATGAGCGCAATGGGCGACCCATCTGGTCTCACGTTGCCCGTTGCCATCGAAGAAATCTTCTGGGGTGATGCCGGTCTGGGCATGGCAATCATGGGCTCGGGTCTCGCAGCAGCGGGTATCACCGGTAATGGCACCCCCGAACAAATCATGGAATGGGTGCCCCAGTGTTATGGCACCGCAGACGACATCAAGTTGGGTGCGTTCTGCGTGTCCGAACCAGACGCAGGCTCCGACGTGTCCTCGTTGCGCACGCGTGCTGTGTACGACGAAGCAACCGATGAGTGGGTGCTGAACGGAACAAAGGCATGGATCACAAACGGTGGCATT
>JALQYL010000159.1 GCA_023254135.1 Ilumatobacteraceae bacterium
CTCCTCATGTTGGCGACAGAGACAGTGGTGATGAGTTCAGGTGCAAATGGAAAATCAGAGCCAAACAACACCTGATCGGCACTCACCAATTGCATCAATGACGCGAGCGAATGGGCGTTCGCGGACAATGCCGTGTCGTAATAGAACTGCTGCAGGTAGTGAAGGGCACCCTTTGGCGCACGCTGAATAGCAGGTGAATTCGGCGCCCACAACAAGTTGAATCTCCATGCCAGATACGGCACGGTTCCGCCGGCATGGGCGAGTATGAATCGAATGTTGGGATATCGCTCCACCGTGCCCTGCCACACAAGGTTGAAAGCGGCGCGAGTGGTGTCGAAGGTGAAGTCCATCGCAAACACCGGAATATCAACGGCAGGCGCAACGCCGGTGGTCGGAACCTGCGGATGTATGAAGGCAACGGCCCCACGACGGTCGAGTTCGGCCATCACCTCATCGAATCGTGGGTCTCCCAAATACGAACCGTCGAGGTGAGACGACATGAGCACCACGCCATCGGCGTGCAGTTCATCGAATGCATGGGCGATCTCTGCCAACGCTCCGTCGATGTCGGGCAGAGGCAACACGGCAAAGAATCCAAATTGTTGCGGGTGCTCGCGCGAACGACTGGCAGACGATTCATTGCAATCGCGCGCAATGGCGCGCGCTTCCTGGTCATCTCCGAAGTGAACTCCCGGAGCCGAGATGGATGTGATGGCGTGAGTGATGCCATTGCGTTCCATCTGTCCCTGCGCGATCGAAGTGTCCCATGCAGGAGCTGGAATGCCACCGACGTTGTCATACCCATGTTTGGCAAGGGCCTCGCGGTAACGCGGCGTGAAACTGTGGTGGTGGACATCGATGAGCATGGCTCCCCCTTGACAGACACTCTATTTATTTGTTACAACAAATAAATGCATCGGGGAGATGGTTCGCAGGGGAGAAGCAATATGGCCGACTTTGAGGTTCCGGTATTGATCGTTGGTGGAGGCGGGGCCGGCCTAACCGCCTCTGCATTGCTCTCGAAGCTGGGTGTCGAGTCGCTGTTGGTGAACACGTTGCCCACCACCTCCGTTCTGCCAAAAGCACACATTTTGAATCAACGGGCGATGGAAATCATGAGTGACATCGGTGCGGCCAATGACATCTATGCCATTGGTACTCCTCCCGAAGCGTTCTCCCATACGGCCACATACATCGGTTTCAACAACGGCACCACACTGCGCAAGTTGGAGTGCTGGGGCAACGGCGGCAAAGACCTGGAATGGGCCGCCGCGAGTCCGTTGCTGTCCACCAACCTCCCGCAGATTCGGTTGGAACCGATCATTCGCAAACATGCTGAAGCACTTGCGCCAGGTGCGGTGCGCTTTCATCACGAACTCACCGCATTCACGCAGGATGCCGATGGCGTCACCGCCACCATCAAGAACCACGACGACAACTCTGAATACACGGTGCGTGCACAATTCGTGATGGCGTGCGACGGTGGCCGCACGATTGGCGGCATGTTGGGCGTTGAAATGGTGGGACTTCGTCGCATGGCGAGCCAAGTGTCCATTCACCTCTCGGCGGATTTTTCAAAGATTGCTCTCGACCCCGATGTGCTCATTCGGTGGGTGTGGGTTCCGGAAATCGGCAAGATGATCGTGGTGGTTCCGATGGGTCCACACCATTGGGGTCCCGACTCCGAAGAGTGGGTGGTGCACCTCAACTATCCGTTCGAGGATCCTCGTATGAAGGACCCCGCTGCGGTGGAAGAGGACCTGCGCCTTGCATTGGGTGTTGGCGATTATCCGATGACTATCCACAAGATTTCGCCGTGGGCATCGGAAGGAATCTGTGCCGATCGATTCTCTGATGGGCGCATTTTCTTGTGTGGTGACGCGGCACACAAACACCCACCCACCGGAGGATTGGGTCTTACCAGCGGTATGCACGACGTGCAGAACCTCACGTGGAAACTGGCTGCCGTGCTCAATGGGCAAGCAAGCGAGGCGTTACTGAGTACCTATGAAACGGAACGTCGCAGCAGTATCGAACGTAACGTTCGTCGTTCACTCGAGAATGGGCGGCAGTGGAACATCACCGGAAGTGCTCTCAAGGTGGACGACCCCTCCATGACGCCAGATGAGAAGCGCGCACATCTGTTGCGTGGTG
>JALQYL010000015.1:0-28260 GCA_023254135.1 Ilumatobacteraceae bacterium
TGGGGTGGCAGTCAGGAAAATATCGAGCGTGCGGCGCGTGCGGTGACCATGGCCATGGCGGCAGGCGACGATGTGCGGGTGAGCGTGCCGCGATGGGAGGGTGGTCGCGATGTGGCCACGGTGTATGCGCGCGTGCCTGTTTCGCTGGTCGATATCACCGATATGCGCGATGCCGAACAACGCGTGAGTGTGGGTGCAGGCGTGGCGCGTGATTGGAGTGGTTCCATTCCGCGGCCATCGCCGGCCTCGGTGGCCAGTGCGCCGGTTGTCGTTTCTGTTGTTGATGCGCAGGGCAATGAAGTGAGCGTCACGGGCAGACATGAACTCACCACGGCACCTGCGATGGTGACCGTGGGTGGTGTTGCGTATGTGGTGCAACGCATCGCGGGGCCATGGCCGGTGGAAGAGCGATGGTGGGACACGAAACGCAAACGGCGACAGGTGCGCATGCAGATGCTGGTGCGCCATCCTCGTGGCGGAACGGGTGTATTTCTGCTGGGGCTGGAAAACCGCACATGGTCACTGCTTGCCCGTTATGACTAATCATTTACAGTGAGTAAATGGTCGCCCGCCGCATCACCATTTATCGAGCACGGTCCATCATCACCATGCACCAGAGCGCACCACGCGCACAGGCAGTGGCGGTGCACGATGGTCGCATCATCGCGGTGGGCGATTTCGATCAAGTGGTGCAACAGGTGGGCGCCGATTACGACGTGAATGATGATTTCGTCGACAAGGTGATTCTTCCTGGTCTTATCGATCAGCATTTGCACCCCATGTTGGGTGCCACCACGTTGACCACCGAAATCATCGCACCCGAAGATTGGTCAATGCCGCGCAACATTCATCGCGCAGCACTCAGCAGTGAGGAATACAACGAGCGCCTTGTTGCCGCTGATGCTCGACTGCCTGAAGGGGAGTGGCTGTATTCATGGGGGTATCACTCTCTGTGGCACGGCGACATGCATCGTCAGCGACTCGATGAACTTGTTCCGCATCGCCCCGTGGCAATTTGGCAACGTTCATGCCATGAGTGGTATCTCAACTCGGCCGCATTGAACGCAATGGGCATCACCGCTGAAACCTGTGAAGGTCATGGCATTGCAAGCACGCAATTGAGTTTTGAGCGAGGGCATTTCTGGGAGAACGGATGGATGCTGTTCTTGGCGCGCTATCTCATGCCCTTGTTCATGACGCGCGAGCGATTCCAAAGAGGACTCACACAAATGGTGGAGTACCTGCACATGAACGGTGTTACCGCCATCAACGAACCCGGCATCTACTGGCGCAATGAACCGTGGGACCTGTATCAAGAGATCCTTGGTGCACCCGACACGCCATTCCAGAGCACGTTCTTGGTGGAAGGTCGCACACAACCCGCAAGAAAATTGCAATCGCATGAATTCGTGCCCGATGCTGAAGAGCAAGTGAAGCGCGGTGTTGGCGACAAGGTGTACGTAGTCGACAAACAAGTGAAGTTGTTTGCCGACGGCGCGATCATCTCGCAGTTAATGCAGATGAACGATCCGTATCTGGATCGCGATGGGAAACCAGATCCGCATCATCATGGTGAGTGGCTCATGGAACCACACGAGTTACGTCAGGTATTCGATGCGTATTGGGATGCAGATTGGCAGTTACACATTCATGTGAACGGCGACCACGGGCTCGATGTAGTGCTCAACACATTGGCTGATGCACAAGAACGTCACCCGCGTACGAATCACCGCACGGTCATTGTGCATTTTGCCAACTCCACCGAAGAGCAGGTGCAACGTATTGCCGAACTCGGAGCAATCGTTTCGGCCAATCCGTATTACCCCGTGGGCTTTGCCGACAAATACTCAGAGTGGGGTTTGGGGCCGCAGCGCGCTGATGTGATGGTGCGTTCTGCGTCGGTGTTGAAAAACAACATCCCATTGTCGTTTCATTCCGACCTTCCTATGTGTCCGGCCGATCCCATGATGATGGCGTCGTATGCGGTGAATCGAGTCACGCCCTCCGGACGTGTTGCAGGCCCAGAACAACGCATTGCCGTGCACGATGCATTGCGTGCGGTCACCATTGAGGCCGCGTATTCGTGGCAGCGCGAACATGAACTCGGAAGTATTGAGGCAGGGAAGATTGCAAACTTCACGGTGCTCGAAGACGACCCATACGACGTTGATCCCACGCGACTGGCTCGTATTCCCGTGATCGCCACCATCTTCGAGGGCCGTGTTTTTCCGGTGCCCACCGACTTGGTGCAACAACGCAGTGATACGAATTATGAGGGTGCTGTGTCGGTAACTGGTGCACATGGTGACGACTGTGCTGCGCACGGATGCGGGTGTGATGTTGCTTCATTCATCGCGAACAACATCGGCAAAAATGGTTGGGCCGCGTGATCTCTCACATTCTCCATGTGTTGCAGACGCACACGCCCATCGATGAACGTGAACGCGAATCAATAGAGAAGTTCTTGACAGTGGTGCCCACGTTGGTTGATCCGTGCAATGAAGAAGCTGATATCTCTCATGTCACGGCGTCGGCCATTGTTGTCACCGATGCAGGCGACAAGGTGGCGTTGCATCTGCACAAGCGACTCAACATGTGGCTGCAGCCGGGTGGTCACATCGATGCAGGTGAAACGCCGGCACAAGGTGCACTGCGTGAAGCGATGGAAGAAACCGGATTGCCCGTACGGCATCACGAAGGTGATGGTGTGTTCTTTCATATCGACACGCACCCGGGTCCAAAGGGGCATACGCATTACGACTTGCGGTATCTCGTTCGGTCTCCAGAAGTGACGCCGGCACCGCCCGAAGGCGAGAGCCAGCAGGTGGCTTGGTTCGCCTGGCACGAGGCCGAGGCCATTGCCGATGTGGGGCTTTTGGGCGGTTTGCAGGCCGCGAAAGCCTTACTGGGCTTGTAGTCGCCTCTTTTTATACGAACATATGTTCGGTATCCTCGCCCTATGGGGTTTACCAATCCGGCCATGCCGTGGAGCGAGTTAGAGGCACGTCTCTCTAATGGTCGTGCGCCATCCACGGTGGCCTGGAATGGCGGTGGTGATGGTCCGGCGCTCAGTGCAAAGCGCCAACCGTTCGAGACCTTGGTGTCTCGCGGTGAAGCAACAGTGCCGTATGCAGAGTTGCATTGTCGTTCCAATTTTTCGTTTCTAGAAGGTGCCGCGCATCCTGAAGAGTTGGCAGAAGTTGCTGCTTCTTTGGGGTTGAGTGCGTTGGCGCTCACCGATCGCAACGGGTTGTACGGCGTGGTGCGTTTTGCCGAAGCGGCACGTGCAGTGGGGTTGCCCACCATCTTCGGTGTCGAGCTCGATTGTGTGAACATTCCGTCGTACACCACCGAAGGCAGCATTGTGTTGTTGAGCCGTGGTGCACAGGGTTATGCGCACATGGCGCGCGCAGTGAGTGAAGGGCAGTTGGCGGGTAGCAAAGGTGCGCCGGTGTTCACGTTTGCAGCGGTAGGTGCAACGGTGCGTGATGCGTGTGTGGTGCTGACCGGTGGTGCGCAAGGTGCAGTGGTGCGTGCGTTGGTGGAACATGGCCCGGCAGAGGCAGAACGTGTGTTGCGTGCATTGATCGATTCGTTTGGTGTGAACAACGTGTTGGTGGAGTTGTGGGATCACGGTGACCCTGTTGATGCCGTGCGGAACGACCAGCTTGTGCAGTTGGCGGCCATGCTGGATATTGAGTGTGTGGCCAGCAACAACGTTGCCTATGCCAAACCTGCGCAACATCGTTTGGCTACCGCGCTTACTGCGGTGCGACACCGATGTGGTCTTAATGAAGTGGATCATCTGTTGCCACCCGCGGCCACTGCATATTTGCGTTCGGGTGAAGAACAAGAACGCCGTTTTGCGCGTTATCCCGGTGTAGTGGAACGCACGGCACGGTTGGCTAGCGAAATTGCATTCGACCTTTCATTGGTGGCACCCAAGCTCCCGCCATTTCCATGCCCGGAAGGATTCACCGAAATGTCGTATCTACGGCATTTGGTACACGCAGGTGCGGTGCGTAGATATGGCGAGAAGCCCAGTGATGATGGTGAAGATTTGTCGCTGCGGTCTCGTGCGTGGCGGGTGATTGAGCACGAACTAGACATCATCGAAACCCTTGGTTTTGCTGGGTATTTCCTGGTGGTGTGGGACATTGTGCGATTCTGTGAAGAGAACGGCATTTTGTGTCAGGGCCGCGGCAGTGCGGCCAACAGTGCGGTGTGTTACTCGTTGGGCATTACCAAGGCCGATGCCGTTTCGTTGGGGTTGTTGTTCGAACGTTTCTGGTCGCCCGAACGTGACGGGCCACCCGACATTGATATCGATATTGAAAGTGGACGACGTGAAGAAGTCATTCAGTACGTCTATGCGAGACACGGGCGTCATCATGCGGCGCAAGTGGCCAACGTGATCACGTACCGATCGCGATCGGCGGTGCGTGACATGGCTCGCGCGCTGGGGTATTCACCACAGCAACAAGATTCGTGGAGCAAGCAGGTCGATGCGTGGGGCACCGTGGCTGTCACTGCCGCACAACGTGACCACGACATTCCCGATCTGGTGTTGCAGATGGCGGCCGAAGTGGAAAACATGCCGCGACATCTGGGCATTCACTCGGGCGGCATGGTGATGTGCGATCGACCCATTGTCGAGGTGTGTCCGGTGGAGTGGGCACGCATGGAAAACCGCAGTGTGTTGCAGTGGGACAAAGATGATTGCGCGTCCATTGGTCTGGTGAAGTTCGACCTGTTGGGGTTGGGCATGTTGTCGGCGTTGTCGAATGCGGTGGCGTTCATCTCCGAGCATCGTGGGTACACGCTCGACCTTGCCACCATTCCGCAAGAAGACGAGGTGTACGCCATGTTGTGCAGGGCAGACACGGTGGGTGTGTTTCAGGTGGAATCACGCGCACAAATGTCCACCTTGCCGCGCTTGAAGCCTCGACGTTTTTACGACCTGGTGGTGGAGATCGCACTCATTCGACCTGGCCCTATTCAAGGTGGTTCCGTGCATCCGTATATTCGCCGGCGTAACGGGCAAGAACCCATTACGTACCTGCATCCGTTGCTGGAAAATTCGCTGGGCAAAACATTGGGCGTGCCGCTGTTCCAAGAACAGCTCATGCAAATGGCCATCGATGTTGCGGGATTCACCGGCAGTGAGGCTGATCAACTACGACAAGCGATGGGTTCCAAGCGTTCGCAGGCTCGTATGCAGCGATTGAAGGAACGTCTTTATGAAGGCATGGCTGAACGTGGTGTGCGTGGTGCCATTGCCGATGAAATCTTCAACAAAATGGCCGCATTTGCCAACTACGGATTTCCCGAGAGTCACTCGGTGAGTTTTGCGTATTTGGTGTATTCGTCTTCGTACATCAAGTTGCACGAGCCAGCGGTGTTTTGTGCGGCCTTGCTGAATGCACAACCCATGGGTTTTTGGTCGCCACACACGTTGGTGCAAGATGCGCGTCGTCATGGTGTGGTGGTGCACACGCCCGACATCAATCAGTCGAACGACCTGGCCATCTTGCAGCCGTGTGCTGATTCCTTCGGTGGGTTGGCGGTGCGGTTGGGTATTGGTTCGGTGCGTGGCATTGGTGCAGATCTTGCGCGTGTTATTGCACAAGGTCGTCCCTATGAATCCATCGACCACTTGGTGCGTGTGGTGCCGCAGTTGTCGCGCAAACAAATTGAAGCATTGGCAACGGCAGGTGCGTTCACCGAAAGTTTTGGCGACGATCGTCGCCATGCGTTGTGGGAAGCAGGTGCGCACGGCCACGGCACGGTGGACCACTTGCAGGGCATGTTGGGGTTGAACTCGCGCCCCACGTTGCCAGGCATGGAACCAGTGGAAGAAGCAATCGCCGATATTTGGGCAACGGGCATTTCGCCCGATGGTCACCCCACTGTGTTCATGCGCGAGCAGTTGCAGGCAAAGGGTGTGTACACGGCTGAACAGTTGAGTGCCGTGCCGCATCAACAACGGGTGTGGGTGGCGGGCATTGTGACGCATCGTCAGCGACCCATGAGTGCGCGTGGTGCCACCTTCATCAGCCTGGAAGACGAAACGGGTCTCATCAATGTGGTGTGTTCGAAGGGGTGTTGGGCGCGACACCGCACAGTGGCCCGTGACGCAACGGCGTTGTTGGTGCGAGGGCGAGTGGAGTGCGCCAGTGGCGTGGTGAATGTGGTGGCCGAACAACTATTGCCACTGTTTGCACCCGTGGCGGTACCCAGCAGGGATTTTCGTTAGTGCGGGTGTTCGCTCACAATGTGCGCACCGTGTTGCACGATGTGCAGGGGCTTCCACGTCGTTGAGTCAACGAAAGACTGGAGGCGATGCGCAAGATCGGGTGGGGCAAAGTTGTCAGTTCCGGTGAACCGATGCAACTCGTCGATGCTCCACCATTTGTGGTCGTGCAGGTTCTCGGCATGCAACTGATCTTGTGACATGTGCGGTGCCGGAGTGAAGCGTGGGGTGCGTACAACAAACACGGTTTCGCTCTGGCCGTCCCACTGCACGCCGTCGGTTGACGACATGGGGAAGTGATGGTCGCGCGTCCACAACACACCGTGCACTTCGAATTGGGTGAGACCCACTTCTTCGGCAAGCTCGCGCTGCAGAGCCGCATGCGCATCCTCGTTCTCTTCAATACCGCCACCGGGCATGACCCACCACACGCCCTCGGGAAACACCAGCTTCACCATGAGCACGTCATTGGAGCTGTCAATCACCAACCCACGAACAGCGGGGCGCAAACGAGCGGAGGGTGTCATTCGTTGGGCGTGTCGCCCAAACCTTCGTTGAACATGCGATAGGTGTCGTAGATGTCCTTGCACTTTTGACACATGGGAACTTGCTTGGGGTCACGCGAGGGTACCCACACATGGCCACACAACGCTTCGATGGGTATGCCATTGATGCGCGCCTCCAACACCTTGGCGGCAGCATTTTCACCTGGTTCGGTCTTCACGATGTGCGCAACAACTGGCTCGCCCGTTTCGGGCACCATCTCGGTGTCGGGACGAACTTCTGCGGGGCGTGTCTTCACTGAAGGCATGGCAACAGTCAAGCACGGAATGAATGTGCCATACACTCTGAGCGCAATGATTTTGGTGGACGAATGCAGGTGGTACTTCAGGGAATACCAAATGTGCCACATGGTGAGCGACACATCATTGGATGAATTGCATGAGTTTGCAGCACAGTTGGAAATACCACCACGTGCATTCCATGGCGACCACTACGACGTACCCGAACACATCCGTGACATTGCCGTGGAACGCGGTGCCATGCCTGTGACCAGCAGGGAACTAGTGAAGCGATTGAACGCAGCAGGATTGCGGTTTACTGCTGCGCAACGCCGTGCCTACAAACATGCTGGGGAAACCGCCCACGGATCGGGAGTTTCCGTGAGTGAACGTGGGCAGTAATAGCCACCGCGACCCATGACCACCCAATCATGAATGGTGATACCCGCGTGATTGAACGTGCTGTTGAGTAATGCCAGCAGGTCTTGGTCACCGGGCTGCATGCACGGTTGTGTGCGAGTGCTGACCAACACCACAGCATGAGCTCGAGGAATATCGGAGAGTCGGCCGATGAGGTAATGCGCCGACACCACGCTGAGTGCGTTGGCCTGCAAAATACCCAGACCACGACGTTGTTCATCGAGCACTAACGCGTATGTGCGGTCTTGTAAGGGGCGTTGCACCACCAGGGACGAAATGCCCACTGCTTCCAAAAGTGAATGTATGGGATCAATAAACGGACGAGGAACGTCGAGCAAGGATGCATCAAAAGAGGTGCTGTTTGGCATGGTGTCTCCATCGGTACTTGTGCGATGGGGGAAGTGGGGGCAACTGTACGAACGGGGTGTTGCACTACCGAATAGTGAGCCCGATGAGTGCACCCACCAGTGCACCACCTACATGGCCGCCAATGGAAATACCCGGAACAGCAAACGTGATGACCAAGTTCAAGATGAGTGTGGTGCCAATGCCCGTGCGCATCACGTCGACTCCGCGTCGATGCAGAATCACGGCAGTCGCTGTCATCAGGCCGAACACTGCACCTGATGCACCGCCTGTCAATGCGTTGGGGCTCATTAGAAGTGCGCCAATGGAACCACCAATGAGTGATGCAAAATAAATGGCCGCAAATCGAGTGCGACCCAATGCGGGTTCCAACATGTTGCCCAACTGCCACAGAATGAACATGTTCATACCAATGTGCAACAGGCCAAAGTGCAAGAAGCCCGCAGAGAACATGCGGTACCACTCACCGTTTTCAATGAACGGCTTGGCCAGAACTATTTGGAATTGATGGGAGTTGAGTCCGGTGCCGCCATAGTTGGTGATGGCTCCGGTGACTGACCACAGGTAGACCAGCACGTTGATGCCAATGAGTGCCCGCGTGACGAGAAGATTTTGCGATGCATTCCAATACTTCGCGCGCTCACGTGCGGCGGGACGAGCGGCACGAATGCAATCGAGGCAATGTGAGCCAATGTCTACCTGCACCAGACATTCGTTGCATGCGGGACGACCACAACGAGTGCAGTGACGTCCGGTGACAACGTTGGGGTGTCGAACGCAATGTTCAATGAGCGGCGGGGGAAACGACACGAGAAGAGTGTATGTGCGTGTTAACGGGGGGCTGCCTCGGCCTCGTCACGATGAGCGAGATACCACTCCACCGTGCGCTGCAGGCCTTCGCGGAAATTCATGGTTGCTTTCCAGCCGAGCAATTCCTCGGCACGGCTCGGGTCAATGCGACGACGAGGTTGTCCGTCGGGCTTTGAAGCATCCCATTGCAGAGTGCCCGTGAATCCGGTGACTTCAGCGATGGTCTCGGCGGTTTCCCGAATGGTGATCTCGCGGTCAGAACCAAGATTGATGGGCTCGGTTCCTTCATGATGCTCGGCGGCGCGAACGATGGCGGCAGCCGCATCTTCAACGTAGAGATACTCACGACTTGCTGCGCCCGTGCCCCACACGTCGATGAATGCTTCACCTGCTTCTTTGGCTTCCACGCACTTCTTGATGAGTGCAGGAATCACATGCGACACCGCAGGGTGGAACTTGTCGCCCGGGCCGTACAAGTTGGTGGGGATGAGATACGCGAATTTCTGACCGTATTGCTGAGCATTCACTTGCGCATGCACCAAATGCGCTTTCTTTGCGATGCCGTATGGCGCATTGGTTTCTTCAGGGAATCCATCCCAAAACGATTCCTCTCGAAACGGAACAGGTGTGAATTTGGGGTACGAGCACACGGTGCCCAATAGAACGGTCTTTTCGGTGCCTGCTTTGTGGGTGGCCTCGATGATGTGGGTGCCCATCATGAGGTTGTCGAGATAGAGCGGTGCAGGAGCCACCTGGTTGTAGCCAATGCCACCCACGCGTGCGGCCAAGTGGATCACGTGGCTGGGGGAGAACTCGGCGAGCATTGCATCGGCTGCGCCAGGAATGGTGAGGTCAAATGCATCATGGGTGGGTGCGGCCACCTTGGCGCCCTGTTCGGTGAGGAGACGTACCACTACCCGTCCCAGGAAGCCATTGCCCCCTGTGACCACCACGCTGCGCCCTGACCAAAAATCCGCCATAGATGCCATCGTAGGACGCGAGCGGTCAGAATAAGAGGGTGCGCATCGCTTACACCCTCGAACAGTGCTGGCATCGCGTGCCCGGGGGCACCGGAATTGCCGCGATTGAGGCTGGTCGAGAGTTGGCACACATGGACGGTGTGGAAATGGTGGGAGTCGCTGGCCGCCATCTCCGTCCACCTACTCCTGGATTTTTTCCACCCATGCCCGTGGCCAGTCTGCCCCTCGGTGGACCCTGGTTGTACGAGGCGTGGTTGCGTGTGAAGTGGCCAAAGGCGGAATCGGTGGTGGAAGGTGCTGACCTGGTGCACGCCACCACCATCATTGCGCCAGCTACCTCGCTGCCGTTGGTGGCCACCATTCATGATCTCGCATTCATTCGCCATCCGGAATTCTTCACTGACCATGGCAACAAGGTGTTCAACAAGAGCATGAACATCCTTCGTCGCAAGGCGGCCATCGTGTTGTGCTCATCGCAAGCCACTGTGGATGATTGTGTATCGGTTGGTTTTGATTCGTCCCGCTTGCGATTGGTTCCCTTGGGCGTGCGCACTCATGATGTGAGCGATGCCGATATTGCGCGTGTGCGTACCGCATTCAATCTGCCCCAGGAGTTTGTGTTGTTCGTGGGCACTCTCGAGCCACGCAAGAATCTCACCCGTCTCATTGAAGCGTTGGGCACCATGAGGGATGCACCACCACTGGTTGTCGTGGGTATGGACGGTTGGGGCGACGCCGTTGTTGCCACGACGCATGATGTTCGCTTCACTGGCTTTGTTGCAGCCGAAGATTTGCCTGCGTTGTATGCGGCGTGTTCGGTGTTTGCATATCCGTCAGTGCTCGAGGGATATGGGCTACCCGTTTTGGAGGCAATGGCGCACGGCGCGCCTGTGGTTACCTCGCGAGGTACTTCCACAGAAGAAGTTGCAGGTGGGGCAGCCGTATTGGTCGATCCACTCGACATCGAATCAATTGCGCACGGCATCAGCACTGCATTGAGCGATGTTGCGTCGTTGCGAGCCAGAGGTTTCACTCGCGCACAACAGTGCACATGGAAGAAAACGGCCGAACTCACCGTGCGGGCCTATAGGGAAGTGTTGGGCGGTGTGCAATGACCCGCGTTGCAATGAACTTGTTGTGGTGCGTACCTGGTGTGGGCGGTAGCGAAGAGTATTTGGTGCGGCAACTGCTGGGTCTTGCCGAGATCGAACATGGCTATCACGTTGATGTGTTTGCACCCCGGGGTTTCTCATTGCGTCAACCGCGCGTAGCCGAGCACTACACGATCATTGAGGCGCCAAGTGAGTGCATTCGTCGTGAACAGCGAATTGCGTTGGAGCACACATGGTTGGCAATGCACACACGTGCGTACGACCTGGTGCACCATGGTGGTGGTTCCATTCCGCGCGTGGGCAATCGAAACACTTTGCTCACACTGCACGATGTGCAATGGATTGATTACCCGCAGTATGTGCGCCCCATCAAGTTGCGCTACCTGCGGTCCATGGTGCCGTCCTCTTTGAAGCGTGCGACACGAATTGCCGTGCCGTCGCAGTTCGTGGCGCGCACCCTGTCGCATGCGTTCGGAACGCCCGCAGAAAAAATTGGTGTTGTGCGCCACGGTTTGGAATCGCATTTCGTGAATGTGACAACGCCGGCCGACGCCTTGCGCAAGAAATACAACTTGGGCTCTGGTCCGGTATTGGTGTTTCCTGCCATTACGCACCCGCACAAGAACCATGCGTTCTTGCTGCAGTTGCTTGCCACTGCAGGTGGCGGATGGGCCGATCCCGCACTTCGGGTGGTGTTTGCTGGTTCGCACGGTTTGGCAGAGGAATCCGTTCGCACCATGATCCTCGACTTGCATCTTGAGGATCGAGTCATCATGCCGGGGCGAGTATCAGATGCAGACCGCAATGGATTGTTGGCCATGTCCGATGCTCTGGTGTTTCCCAGCATGTACGAGGGGTTTGGTGCGCCGGTGATTGAAGCGATGCGTTCGGGTACTCCTGTGATTTGCAGTGACCAGGGCAGCTTGCCAGAGGTGGCGGGTGATGCGGGCCTGGTGTGTGAACTAACTGCTCAGGCATGGGTGCGTGCGCTCGATGTTGTGCGTGTACGTCGTACAGAACTCATCGCAGCGGGGCATGACCGCGCAAATGTGTTTACCGCTGCGTTGTCAGCACAAGATTTGGTGACGCAGTACAACGCCATTGCTTCAATGCGAAAGAAGAAATCATGAAGCGGCCCATTGTTGTTTTGTGTCCGCATTTTGCGCCGGATACTGCACCCACGGGCGAGGTGATTACGCGCATTGTTGATGAGTTCATTGCGGCGGGCGAGCGCGTGCACATCGTGACCGCATTGCCGTGGTATCGAAATCACGCCATTGAACAGGGCTGGGAAGGTCGCTTGGTGCGTCGCGAGAAAACTGCATGGGGCTCCATCATTCGCGTGCACCCATTCCCTGGCAAGAGCAAGAGCAACCTATTGCGACGTGCCATTGGTTTTGGCATGTTCAGTGTGGTCGCTGGTGTGTGCACATTGTTCGCTGGTGGCATTCACAGGAGACCCCAGGCAATCATTTCCATGTCACCACCACTCACACTTGGTCTCACTGGGTGGCTCGCCAGTCGCCTGCGTTTTTGCCCGTCGGTGTTCAACATTCAGGACGTATTTCCTGACGCCGCGGTGGAAACCGGCGCAATCACCAACGCGCGCATCATTGCTGCGGCAAGGTGGTTGGAACGTGTCAGTTACCACCGTTCCGATGCGGTGGTGGTGTTGAGTGACGACTTGAAAGCAAACGTGGTGGCCAAGGTGTCGCCGAAGCACGCGCACAAGGTGAAAGTGATTCCGAACTTCGTGGATGCGGATCGCATTCGGCCCATGAACCGCATGACTGCGTATCGATCAGAGTTGGGTATCGGTGATGAGACAGTGGTGATGTACGCCGGCAACGTGGGTTTCTCGCAGTCCCTGGAAATGTTGATTGCTGCAGCGCAAAAAATGCCCGATGTCACGTTCGTCATCAATGGTGATGGTTCAGCTCGAACCGAGTTGGAGGCGGCCGCCACCGGAATCACCAACGTGAAATTTGCCGGATATCAACCGCGTGATCGAGTTGGTGAAGTGTTGGCCTCTGGCGACATTCACGTGGTGCCGCTTCGTGCCGGCTTGGGTGCAGTGAGCGTGCCGTCTAAGACGTACAGCATTCTCGCGGCCAGCCGTCCGGTGGTGGCCGCTATCGACGAAGGAACTGAAGTCACGCGAATCTTGCAGGAGAGCGGAGCTGGAATTTCGGTTCCGCCGGACTCGCCGGAGGAATTTGCTCGTGCGATTGCGTCATTTGTCTCGAATCCTGCAAAGTCCGAACAATGTGGTGCTTCGGGGCGAAAGTGGGTGGAAACACACGTTTCTCCTGCAGTGGTGGCACGTTCATACCTTCAGGTCATCACCATGCTTGGTGACTAGCAGGTAGCCTCTCTTACTCGTGGCTAGTGGTTCATCAGCAAAAAAGGTCGCCCGTCTCGCTCAAAAGGGCAAGGGCAAGAAAGTGCGCTTTCAGGGCGGCACTGTTTTCCCATCTGTAATGGCGGTTGTCATTGTTATTGGTTTGGGTCTGGTGACCTATGCGCGTCAGTCGGCGCCCAGCAAGAACACACCTCCCACCATCAATGATCACTGGCACGTGTCCTACGGCTTCTACCACTGTGATTCGTTCCTGGCGAACCTTGCAGGTACCAAGGAAGACGGCAGTAGTGCCGCGTATGCGAAGTACAACATTCACAGTCACGACGATGGCGTCATCCACTGGCACCCCAGTGCTCTGGCAACCGGAAATCGCGCCAAGATGGGTGTGTTCTTCGAGACCTATGGTGTTTCGGTGAACACGAAGGGAATCACATTCCCCAAGGAACAGAACAAGGGTGTCTCCTACAAAGTGGGTACCGACAAGTGCAAAGACAAGTCGGGCAAATTGGTGGATGCACAGGTACAGGTCATCGTGTGGCCCAACTACGACGATGAAACAAAGTCGAAGCGCTACATCACCGATTTCAACAACATTCGTCTCACCAAGGACCAAATGGCAATCACCATTGCCTACGTTGCACCTGGTACCGAAGTACCAATGCCTGAAACGGCCAGCAATCTCCCAGAACTTGGTGCCAAGGACTCCGCAGCATCTGCAACGTCCACCACAGTGAAGGGCGCGACCACCACAACGGTTGCCGCCACAACCACCACCACTGGCGGCTGATGCACGCTGTTGTCCTCGTTGGCGGGTTCGGCACCCGGCTGCGGCCGCTCACACTGAGCACGCCAAAGCCGTTGTTGCCCATCGCCAATGTTCGACAATTGGAACATCTCATCGCCAATCTCGGGACGGCAGGAGTCACTGAGGTGGTGTTGGCCATCGGCTTCAAGCCCGAACCTTTCTTTGAGGCATTCCCCGAGGGAGTGTGTGCGGGAATCAAGCTGCATTACGCGGTGGAGCCTGAACCTCTTGATACCGCAGGTGCCATTGCATTCGCTGCGCGTCATGCCGGAGTGAACGAAACGTTCGTTGTGATGAATGGCGACATCATGTGTGATGTTGACATTGCTGAATTGGTGAAGTTTCACAAAGCCCGCGGTGCCGAAGGCACGTTACATCTCACGCCGGTTGAGGACCCTTCGCAGTACGGCGTGGTGGAAGTGAACGAAGACGGTTGGGTGCAGCGCTTCGTTGAAAAGCCAGCTCCGGGTGAAACAGATAGTCGTGTCATCAACGCCGGTACGTACGTGCTGGAGCCCTCGGTTCTTGATCGCATGCCAGTGAATCAGAAGCTTTCCATTGAGCGTGTGGTGTTTCCAGCCATGGTGGCAGAAGGTGTGCTTGCGGCAATGCCCACCAATGATTACTGGATCGACACGGGACGTCCAGATACGTACTTGCAATCGAATCTCGACCTCATCGATGGCACTCGCTCACTTATTTTGTCGTCGGTAGGCATCAATTCCGTGATCGCCCCAAGTGCCTCAATCACGCACAGTGTCATTGGCGAAAATGCCGTCATTGGTGAAGGTTGCGTTGTGATTGACTCCGTGGTGTTGCCCGGGGCAACGGTTGGCAAGCGAGTTCGACTCGAGCGATCACTGGTGATGGGTCAAGTCGAAGACGATGCATCGCTCACGGATTGTGTGATTGGCGAACATGCAGTGATTGCAGTCGGCGCCGAACTCATTGCGCAACGTGTGCCAAACCCCGACGAGATCAAGTGACAATGGCGCACCACAAGGTCCTTCTCTGCGGCGGAGCCGGATTCATCGGATCGCATTTGGTGGATCGCTTGTTGGCAGAGGGTCACGAAGTCGATGTCGTCGACGATCTCAGTTCGGGCAGTCTTTCCAACTTGGCCGAGGCACGCAATGCAACGGGGCGTTTCAAGTTTCAGAACATCGGCATCGAGTCACCAGAGTTCGCAGAGTTGGTGTCGTTGCGTCGTCCCGATGTCATTGTGAATCTTGCGGTGTTCACACCCGAGCAGGCACATCTCTCGGGAGCCATGGCAAGTTTCCGTTCCTGCGTTGGGGTGTTGGAGGCCGCACGTCTCGCTGGAGTCGCAAAGGTGGTCACCGCGATGCCTGCCAACTTGCTGTACGGCGAAGTAGCTGCCAAAGATTTGCCCATCAAAGAGGGTCATATCAATGATCCGCGCACCAGTGAAGAAGTCATTGCGCGCGCCGCAACGGACATGCACACCGTGTATCGCGAGCGTCACGGCATTGAATTCACTGTGTTGGCAATGGCAAATGTGTATGGCGTTCGCCAACGTGCTGAAGATGGTGTGGTGGCCTCGTTCATTCAGGCTCTCAACACCGGCAAGGCCCCCATTGTTCATGGCACCGGAAAACAAAGTCGTGATTTCATCCATATTGACGACACCGTCGATGCGCTGGTGCGGTCGTTGGATCGCGCCGGCGGCTTGGTGGTCAATGTTGGAACCGGCATTGCAACGCCCATCGTCGAACTCTGGGCTCTCATGAGTGGCAAATCTGCACTTGCACCACGCGCGAGTGCGGCGCGTCCGCATGACCTGGCCCGCTCATCGTTGTCACCAGTGCGTGCGCGTATTCAGTTGGGCTGGTCGCCTTTCACGGCGTTGGAAACTGGTCTCGCCACGTTGCGCTCGGCGCAGCAATAAAAGTTCTAGCGGAACAAATCCTCCGCTGGCGGACGCACTATTTCGTCCATGGACGAATTGCGGAACCAACTGGGATCTGCGCCGCGCACGATGGCCACTGGTACGCCTGTTGATTTGCCCATCACCAATTCGGCAGCCGACGCCAATTCGTCGGCCACGCACACTTCGGTGACGTTCATGACTCGGCCTAGCGCATCTTCGGTGCCTCGCAGGTCAACCACTGCGGCAATACCTGCCACTCCAATTGCCACGTCGGTGAGACCCTTTCGCCATGGCCGACCAAAGGTGTCGCTGATGATGACACCAACGGAAACACCCAACTTCGCCTTCACTATGTCGCGAATACGTCGCGCGGAGCGATCGCTGTCAAGTGGCAACAAGGCCGCATAACCGCGCTCCACATTGGAAAGGTCGATACCGCTGTTGGCACATACGAATCCGTGCTTCGTTTCAGTGATGATGAGATCTCCGCGACGGCGCACCACGCGCACTGCTTCTTCTTCCACCAGAACCTTGTGCGAAAGAGGATCTTCGGGGTCAATCTGCACCAATCGACCCTCGGCCTTTGACACGATTTTTTGAGTCACCACCAACACGTCGTTATCGCGCAGTGGCCCATTGGGTTCTGCCGCGCATGCTTCAACGATCACATCACCCAGTTGTTGTCCGGGCACAATCTCGCCGATTCCTTCAACGCTCCAAGCCATTAAGCGGGCCATGTGTGTCCTCCTTGTTTGGGTGTCGCACGAACGGCAACTTCCGCCAATGATTTTGCAACACCTGGCTTCGACATGATGGTGTCGGTGGCAATACAGCGCACCCCTTCACTTTCCACGGCGCTCACCAGGTGTGCGTCTTGCTGATCAATGATGAGCGTGGAGCAGATGGGCGCGTACATGCGAGCAACTCCCACCACGGTTGGTTCGTGTCCGAGTTCCACCAACATGCGGTCCGCTGGGCCCTTCAGTGCAGCGCCGGCCACGATAGGGGAGACTGCAACCGTGTGTTCTCTGCGTGCACGTAAGGCTTCTTCCACACCGGGAATGGCGCGAATGGGTCCGATTGACACGATCGGGTTTGAAGGGGCAATCACAATGGTGTCTGCATTGGTGATGAGTGAATCATCGATGAAACGTGATGTGGAGGCGCCCACGAACTCAACGCCGGTGACGGGCACCGAGTGCTGCAGGCGAACGAAGTATTCCTGAAACGGCACTGAACCACTTTCCAGATGCACCACGGTGCGAACCGGATCATTCGACATGGGCACAATTCGCACTTCCAGTTCAAACGCGCGACGAATTTCATCGGTCACTTCGCTAAGAGTGGCACCTTCTGACAGTCGAGCGGTGCGATAGAAGTGTGTGGCCAAATCTTGGTCGCCCAGGTTGAACCAACGCGGTGCTGCTGATGATCCGGCGGGACGGACAGGCTCAAAGCGAGCCAGCGATTCCATTGCGCGCCATGTTTCGTTGCGTAGTCCCCATCCGCGTTCGGGGTCAATGGACTGAGACAAGGTGTAGGTGACGGTGTCGATATCAGGTGATATGGACAATCCGTGTAGTTCGGTGTCGTCACCTGTATTCACCACGGCTGTGACTTCTGACGGAGGAACTGCTTGCACCAGGCCCGAAAGGAACCGTGCGGCGCCGACTCCGCCTGCAATCACAAGAATCATGGGTTCAGCGTAGGGGCATTGATGCACAAGGGGTTCACCGTGGGCAAGGGGGTTGGGGTGGTACGGTCATCAAGTCCAATTCACGAACAAATGAGGTCCCGACGATGCCACGCGCTTTCATCACCGGAATCACTGGCCAAGACGGCCAACACCTAGCTGAATTCCTTCATTCCAAGGGTTACGAAGTCTTTGGCATGATCAAGGGTCAGAACAATCCTCGTGCTCTTCAGCTGCGCGACGAATTGCCCTTCGTTGAATTGGTCCCCGGTGACCTCGCCGATCTCACCAGTTTGGTGTCGGCACTTGAATATGTGAAGCCCGACGAGGTGTACAACCTGGGCGCCATCTCATTTGTGGCCATTTCCTTCGGCCAGGCCGAACTCACCTCGAACATCACCGGTCTCGGTGTGTTGCGCATGCTGGAAGCAATTCGCATGGTGGGCGGCACACAGAACAATCCCATTCGCTTCTATCAGGCATCGTCGTCGGAAATGTTTGGCAAGGTTCGTGAGGTTCCACAGAGTGAACTCACTCCGTTCCATCCTCGCTCGCCGTACGGCTGCGCCAAAGTATTTGGCCACGACATCACGGTGAATTACCGCGAGAGCTACGGCATCTTTGCGTGCTCCGGCATTTTGTTCAACCACGAAGGTCCTCGCCGTGGCCTTGAGTTCGTCACACGCAAGATCTCCAACACTGCTGCACGCATCAAGTTGGGTCTCGAAAAAGAATTGGTCATGGGCAACCTCGATGCCAAGCGCGATTGGGGCTATGCAGGTGACTACGTGCGTGGCATGTGGCTCATGCTGCAGCAGGATCAACCAGACGATTATGTGTTGGCCACTGGTGAAACTCACTCCATTGAAGAGTTCCTCACCTTGGCATTCGAAGAAGTGGGTCTCGACGATTGGCACAATTACGTGCGCCAAGATCCTCGTTTCTTCCGCCCCGCAGAAGTTGACTTGCTCATTGGTGACCCCACCAAGGCGCGCGAAAAGCTTGGTTGGGTTCCTGAGGTTGATTTCCCATCATTGGTGAAGATGATGGTGCAAAACGACCTTGCCATCGAATCTGCACGCGCAAAGTAATCGCTGGTGCGCCGGACGGCGCCTTGCTCGTTTATTCGCCGAACGGCGAATCAAGAATTGCCTCAGCGACCAAATTCGCATCGGGCGTGGCTCCCAGTGCGAACTGTTTGCGCAGTGCATACGCAAAGATCACGATGGCGGCCGTTGACCCGGCAACAAGGCCAAGTTCCACGCGCAAGTACAAATCATGCGATGCAAATGCCGTGACCGTCACGAATGAGACCATGGCGGCAAGCCATCCGTAAGCGACGTATCTGTGACCGTGAAGTGCAATCACTGCTTGCGCAATTGACAACGCCAACATGTACAAACCACTTGCGAGTGCCAGCAACGTGAGCGTGCGACGATCCAAGCCATCGCCGTACACCAACTTGAGTGCCCATGGGCCCAGAACAAATGACCCGGCAGTACCCAGCACCGCGACACCAACCACGATCTTCAGCAACGTGGAAAGTCCGTGTCGAAATTCAGCAAATGCTCCTTGTGCCGCCAATCGTGCAAGACGAGGAAGTAGAGCGGCTTGCACGGCTTGGAACAAGAACAATGGAACACGCGACAACAACACACCGTTGCCGAATGCGGTGACCTTCGCTGCTTCACTTGATGATGCCAACACGTCAACACCCAGAGGTCCAGCGTTCACCAAAGCGGCACCCATCACGGAACCCAGCAACAACCAGCCAAGGTTTGGAGTGATTTCCTTGAATGACGTGGCAGGTCCATCTTGTTGCGTGAGGTCTTTGCGCAATGCCACCACCGCAACTGCGACAAGTGGTGCGGCAACAACGGCGATTGCGTAGGCACCAACGTTTTCAACGCCCAGAATCCACAACGACACGCACGCACCAATACGTGCCAATCCGTCGACGCCCATGATGATGCCGTACCCACGGAAGCGCCCGGAGCCAGAGACAATGCCGCGTGCCATGTGCATGGGGGCATATGCAATGAATGCAATCACCAGTGCAACAGTGACGGCCCAATATCCCTCGAACATGTGCTTGGTGAGCCACGGTGATGCCGTGAGCACGACCGCAATAAGAATGGCGCTCAGAGCAAGCGACAACGTGATCATCTTGCGCACAATCGGCGCGGCACCTTGGTTCAGTGCCTTGCGATGTGCAATGGCTCGGCCCAACTCCTGCTCGATGGGCATGTAGAAGCCGGGCACCAATGCAAACGTGGTGAACCACAGCGCCACGATGGGTTTGAAGTGCTCTTTGCCGAGAGCCACCTGGCCCACCTTGAAGAAGGCATACGCAGTGAAGCCGGCAAGAAACAAACCGATGGCAACGGGAAGCGTTCCTTCCGGCAGCGGCGCCCGCGAGGGCTGTGGTGATTCGAGACCCTCAGACATGGAGAGTCAGGCTAGTTGTGTGCGGTGACAAGGGCAGAGACCCCTGTGCAACGCCTACTGAGCAGTGTTGCGACTCTGCTTGAACGAATCGATGAGTTCGCGACGACGAACTTGTGCCTTTTGCACGCCCAACACTGCGAAGCCAACGGCCGTATAACCAATTTCGGTGGCCTGCTTCACCAAGGGGTTCTGCAACACGACGGAAGGATTCAACTTGCTGAGGTCAACCGCGGTGAGATCGATGGAGTGGAGAGAAGGAACGTTCACCTTGGGAAGTGAAACCTTGGGAAGTGAGATGTGGGGGATGGACAACTTCGTCATACGGTCAGGGTAGCGGGTATTGCTAACTTTTGCTAGCACTCTGCAAACAAACGAAAAAGCTTGTCCTGTATGGAGCTTTGTCTGCTGCCCCAGGCACTTGCAGCCTGCGCATTAGCCTCGCAAGGACGTGAGCAACCAAGTTTCAACCCTTTCCCAACCCCCCGTGGTGGCCGTCATGGTCGTGCACGAGCCGGGCGATTGGCTCACTGAATCCTTGCAGGGGGTAGTGGCGCAGGACTATCCCTCGCTGCAGATGTTGGTGCTGGTCACGGGGTCAGAGACCGATGAAGCCGCTGGTGCCGTGCGTGACCGTATCGCCACCGAAGCACCCGCCGCCGTGGTGCGTTTTTTGGGTGGTAACCCCGGTTATTCCGGCGCCTGCAATTCCGTTCTCAACTTGGTGCAAGGAGATAGCGGTTTGTTCTGCTTCTTGCATGACGATGTGGTGCTGGCTCCCGATGCCATCACGCGCCTGGTGGACGAGGTGTATCGATCAAATGCGGGTGTGGTGGGACCAAAGCTCGTGCATTGGGACAACAGCCAAATGATTCAGTCGGTGGGTATCGCTGTTGATCGCTTCGGAGTGGAATTGCCGTTCGCCGACGATGGTGAGCTTGACCAAGAGCAGCATGACTCGGTGCAAGATGTTTTCGTGGTGCCGTCGTCGTGCGTCATGGTCCGCGCCGACCTGTTTCGCACCATTGGCGGTTTCAACTCGGAGTTGAACACCGTGGGCGCCGACCTAGACCTGTGCTGGCGTGCACATGCAACTGGTTCTCGCGTTGTGGTGGTGCCGTCTGCGGTCGCCCGACACCGCGAGTCGATGAACGTTCGAATGTCGGACGACGAACGTGACGAGGTAAGTGCAGAGTCCGAGCGGGTGAGAGTTCGTACCGTGGCCTCGCTCACTTCCATCGGTCAATTGCCGTTCACCATGATGCAGTTGGTGGGTCTGACGTTCCTGCGTTTCGTCATGTTGTCGGCCACGGGTCGTTTACGTCGTGCCGTGGTGGAGGCGCAAGCGGTACTTGCGTTGCCGTTTGCCTTGGGTGAAATTCGCGAGCGACGCGAAGCACTGTCTGCCTATCGTCATGTAGACGGGGACGAGATTCGTGCATTGCAGTTGCGCGGAAGTTCATACGTCACGGCCTGGGCGCGACAACGTGCACGCAAGGCCGGTCTTGCGCAAGCGAGTGCCCCGGCAAATGTTCGAGAGGCAACGCCAAAGGGCGCATACGTGTTGTGGATCGTATTGGCGATGTTGTTGGTCATTGGTTCGCGATCGCTGCTGTTGCATGGTGTCGTGGCCGTGGGTCAAATGAATCCATTCGGAGCTTCCGCTCGTCAATTGCTCAGTTCGTATGTGTCGGGATGGTGGGGCGCCGGATTCGGTCAGGTGTCTGCATTGCCCACGGGCATGGCTCTCACGGCGGCAGCCAATGTTGCGACGCTGGGTCATGGCGCTTTGCTGCACACGCTCTCCATTGTGCTGATGCCATTGGTTGGCTGGCTGGGTGCGTGGCGGTTCGCATCAGTGATGGGTACACGTGCTGCGCGCATCGCTGCAACCGCGACATATGCGGCAGTGCCTCTTCCGTATGCAGCGATTGCCTCGGGCCGCTGGGGTGCGCTGTTGATTTATGCGATGTTGCCTTGGATGGTGCACTTGTCTCGCATGTTGGTGGGTATGGCCGACCTCAGCGATGCTCGCGAAGGTGAACCAGTGGTGATGGTGACGCCGGCAACGTGGCGCCGATGGTTTGCATCACTCACATTGTTGGTGGCCATCGTGTTCGCCTTCGAACCTTCCATCGTGTTGGTACTGCCTTTTGTGGGCGTGATGTTGGCGGTCTCATCGCTGGCACACGGTTTGAAAATGCGGTGGGTGATTCGCTGGATCTTTGTGATTGCGTCGTCAACGGTGTGCGGAGTTGCTCTCAACCTTCCGTGGGCTGGTAGTTACGTGCGTTCCGGATGGTGGGAAGCTCTCACGGGTGCACCTGTTCAATCGGGCCGCGATCTTGGTTTGTTCGGACTCGCACGATTCGGTGTGGGTTCATTCGCGTTGTCCGTATTGTGTCTCGCACTGTATGCCTCGGTGGTGGGTGCGTTGTTCCTGGTACGCGGAGTTCGCACTGGTTGGGCACTGCGTGGCGCCACCTTGGTGGTCGTGGGCATGTTGGTGGCACTGCTCGATGATTCTGCGTTGGTACCAGTCCACTTGCCCGAGCCTGCCATCTTGCTGACGCCTGTTGCTTTTGGTTTGGCGATTTGTGCATCCACCATGGGCGCCTCACTTGCCGTCGATCTGCGTCGCGGGCGTTTTTCGTGGCGACAACCACTGAGCGCATTGGTTGCACTGGCATTTTCCATTGGTTTGTTGCCAGCGGCTGTGAATGCCGTTGACGGCTCGTGGCGTCAGCCCAGTGTCGCGTTGCCGCAACTTCTGGCGCAGTTGCCCGATGCACACAGTGGCGGTCAATACCGCACATTGTTCATTGGTGATGCGCGTGTATTGCCAGGTGCGCCCCTCAACTTTGGATGGGGAATCGCTTACTCGGTGGTGAACGGAAGTGTTCCGAGCCAAGACGACATGTGGGAAGTTCCTCCCACTCGCGTACGCGACAACGCTGTCGCCGCCATGTATGGAATTGTGCGCGGACAAACTGCTCGTGCCGGTCGATTGTTGGCGCCACTTTCGGTGCGATTTGTCGTGGTGCCCATCGTTGATGGGGGAGCAAGTACGCGCAGCAATCCCATTGCTGCGCCACGTGGATTGATTGACGCACTGTCCCGTCAATTGGACCTGAAGCGACGATACGCATCGCCTGACTTGGTGATTTTCGAGAACACCACGTGGGTTCCAGTGCGCTCGGTACTCACTGCTGATGGCGCTGCTAGCAGCAAATTGGCGGGAGCAACGTCAATGATCGCCACCGATATTGGTGGTGCACAGTCACTTGGCGGGTCCGTGCGCCCTGAAGCGTCGTCGATTGCTCCAGTGAAGCCAGGCACGGTGCACTTGGCAGTGCCGTACACATCGCGTTGGGAACTGAAGGCAAACGGGCAGCCAGTTCCGGCACGTCCAGCTTTTGGCCTCACGAATGCATATGACATAGCCAATGAGGCAAACGTGGAGTTGTCGTTCCACGCCAGCTTGGTACACACCGCTCTTGTTCTCGTGCAATTCGTTACGTGGTGTGTGGTGGCTTTCATTGCTTTCTCTCGACGACGCAGATTCTTGCGCCGTGTTCAACATGCAACGGCAGGGATACAGAATCAAACCCCTGTCATCACCATGCAAGGGGAACAATCATGAGCATTGTTCGTCGCATCGTAGGAACCGTGCTCATTGCAGCAGCCGTGGGAGGCGTGGTGGCTGTTGAACGTCACCAGCCCACCGTGGCTGATGGCGCCACATCTGCATTGGGTGCAGCAAGTGGATTCCCTCAAGTGTCAGCAGGCAATCGCATCAGCACCTCGTGGTTCTGTCCAGGTGCCGCGGGAGGCGATGGCATTGACGCAGCATCAGTGGTCGTTTCCAATCCCAGCGACACAGAGATCACCGCCACCATCTCGTTCCTCAGTGAACAACCACAGGAATCAAAGAATGTGGTGGTGTCGGCTCGTTCTCAGTTGGTGGTGGATGCCTTGCGTGGTCGCACGGTTGGCGTGGTGGTACCGGTCGTCGAAATCATCGGCTCTGTAGGCACTGTCGAACAGAACATTGAGTTCGCAGCGGGCGACGTAACGTCGCAATGCGTCTCGCACACTTCCAACTCGTGGTACTTCGCCGATGGTTTCACCTCTGAGGGTTCTTCCGAACGATTGGTGCTCACGAATCCTTTTCCCGAAAGTGCAGTGGCAAATGTTTCGTTCACTACTGCAGAAGGCAAACGCACGCCGGCAAACCTGCAAGGTGTGATACTTGCGCCCCACTCCGCAAAGAGCATCTCCATCAACGAAGCTGGCGCGCACAACGAATCAAGCGTTGCGTTGAATGTGCAGGCAACATCGGGTCAAATCATCGCCTCACGCATTCAGCATTATTTGGGTGGTGGTCGCTTGGGTTATTCCGCCACCGTGGGCACGCCATCGCCACAGCGCGATTGGTGGTTCACCTCCGGACGTACTGGTTCTTCCGTGACAGAGAAATTGGTGGCGTACAACCCCACCGATGCTGATGCGCAGGTCACCGTCACTTTCTTCGGAGTTGGCATCACGAATGGCATTGCACCAGACCAGGCATCAGCTGCGGCCTCGCCATCTTCTGCAGTCACTGTTCCAGCTGGTGGAGTCGTGGCCATTCGCACCGACGACATTGCTGATCTGCCCAAGGGTGACCATGCCATGTTGGTGTCGTCGCTGAACAACGCGAGCGTGGTGGTGGAGCATGTCCTCAGTCAGATCACCGGAGGCAGTTCATTCACGGCAATCACGAACGGTATTCCTGGTGATCTCACCGCGATGAAGTGGCGTGTACCAAGTGGACTTGCCAATGGCGCACGCAACGCTCTCAGCATTCTCAACACCACTGCACTTGACGGCACCATCACAATTTCTGCTGTGGGTCCCGGTGGTGAAGTGCCGTTGCCGAACTTGCAGAACGTCCCCATTGGTGCAGCTTCCGTCATCAGTTTGGATGTGCCTCTCGGCGCCACCGACGGTGAGGTGGTGGTGACATCAACCGTGGATCTGGCGGTGCAACGTCGCACAACGCGTGGTCATGGGCTGGTTGGTTTTGGCATCGTGGGTGCGCTTCCTGTAAGACAGAAGTGATGTCTCAAGTAGTTCTTGTTGCAATTGCCGTTGTCGTAGCGTTGGGTGTGTCTACCGTGTTGCGACGCCGAGCTGGTGATGCGCCAACTCAGGGTGGCTTCGAAGCGCCCACACAGTTGAACCGTGCCGACTTTGCATCCCCCGACGCGCCGTGGTTGGTGGCATTGTTTTCCTCGTCCACATGCAATGCGTGTGCAGACGTTGCATCGAAAGCGTCCATTCTCGCTTCTGCTGAAGTGGCATTCGCCAACGTTGACTATGTGGCCAACAAGGAGTTGCACGCTCAGTACAAGATCGAGGCCGTGCCAACGTTGGTCATTGCCGATGCACAGGGAGTTGTGCAACGCGCTTTTTTGGGTCCGGTGAAAGCCCAGGATCTGTGGGCAGCGGTAGCCAATTGCAGAGAACCCGGCGTAGCGCCATCAAGTTGCCAGAACCATGCCGACCATGATCATGAACACCAGCACTGAGCTGGTGGCTTCTTAGGCAATCGCGTCAGACGGAGCTGGCTCTAGGCCTGCCTGCACCAACTTGCCCACGGTGGGTCCGTCGATGGTTTCTTCTTCGATCAACTTCTCCGCAACCAGTTCAAGACCCTTGCGGTGCTTCGTAAGAATTTCATGTGCGCGCTGTTCTTGCTCACGCAAGATGCGTGCCACTTCTTCGTCGAGCAATTGCGCGGTGGAGTCACTGTATTCGCGACCGCTGGTCATGAGATCTTCGCCCAGGAACACTTGTTGCTGACCACTCCAGGCCATGGGGCCCACCTTGTCGGACATGCCCCATTCGCGCACCATACGACGCGCAATGGACGTTGCCTGTTCCAGGTCGTTGGCGGCACCACTGTTGAGGTGGTTGTAGACGATTTTTTCTGCCACACGACCACCCATGGCCTTGCAGATGAGATCTTCGAAGTATTCGCGTGAATACGTATGACGCTCTTCGGGCAATGTCCACGTGACGCCCAGTGCCATGCCGCGCGGAAGGATGGTGACCTTGTGCAACGGATCAGAGTTGGGCAGAACAGTGGCCAGAACGGCGTGTCCACCTTCGTGAATGGCTGTAGCGCGCTTTTCCTCGGCGTTGAGCACCAGGCTTTCGCGGCGAGCACCCATGACAACACGGTCACGAGCATTCTCGAAGTCGATGCGCTCAATGTTTGCTGACCCACGACGCACGGCGAACAATGCAGCTTCATTCACCAAGTTCGCAAGATCTGCACCGCTCATGCCGGGTGTGGCCTTTGCCATGGTGTCGAGATCAACGTCTGGTCCCATGCGCTTGTCTTTTGAATGAACCTTGAGAATGGCGAGGCGCTCTTCAAACTCTGGCAACGGCACCACAATTTGACGATCGAAGCGACCAGGACGCAACAATGCGGGGTCGAGGATGTCGGGACGGTTGGTGGCAGCGAGAATCACGATGCCTTCAGATGTTTCAAAACCGTCCATCTCGGAGAGCAACTGGTTGAGTGTCTGTTCACGCTCGTCGTTGCCGCCACCAAGTCCGGCACCGCGCTTGCGGCCAATGGAATCGATTTCGTCGATGAAGATGATGGCTTTGCCCATCTTGCGAGCGGTTTGGAACAGGTCGCGCACGCGGCTTGCACCTACGCCCACGAACATTTCCATGAAGTCAGAACCGGTGACGGAGAGGAAACCCACTCCGGCTTCGCCAGCGATGGCGCGAGCGAACAGTGTTTTGCCGGTACCCGGAGGGCCCACAAGCAACACGCCTTTTGGTACGCGTGCGCCAATTTCTTTGAAGCGTTCGGGCATGCGCAGGAAGTCGACCACTTCTTTGATCTCCAGCTTCACGCCGTCGTATCCGGCTACATCAGCAAAAGTGGTGGATGGCTTGTCGGCAGAGTAGGCCTTGGCCTTGCTGCGGCCAACGGACATGATGCTTCCTGCTTGGCCCATTGCGCGGCGCTGCATCCACACGAAGAAACCAATAACAAAGAGGAAAGGAAGAATGACGGGCAACAGACTGGTGAGCCAGTTGGCTTGTGGAGTCTTGTAGTCGTAGTTCACGCCCATCTGCTTCAGCAGTTGTTCGTCTGCATCGGAGAGTTGCACCGAACCAGTGGTGGTGAACTTGCCGCCGTTGGCCAACTTGCCCGAGATGGTATTGGTGGCGTTGTTGATGATGACGCTCTGAACATCACCGTTGCGCACCTGTTCAAGGAATTCGGTGTACGTGAGTTTTTCGCCAGTGGAGGTGGATACGAATTGGCTGCCGAAGGCCATGACGGCGACCGCAGCAACGATGGCCCAAATAGCCCACTTGGGCATCGGGGGCTTTCCCTCTGCACCAGGCTTGCTGTTGCGCATGCCCTTGATGGGGTTGCGGCTGGGCTGGTTGCGTGGTGGTGGCGGTGGAGGGGGCATCTCACTCATGCCCTCATGCTACGGCTGGGGCGCTACACAGCATCTTCGGGGGTGTATTTGGGTGAAAGTTGGTATCGCCATTTCCCGCTTTCACGGTGACTACCGTTTTCCACATGGCCCGTCAATGCACGCGACAAGGATGCGTTCATCCCGCAGCTGTCACTTTGACCTATCAATATGCGCGTTCTGTCGCTTGGCTCGACGATCTCACGGCCGAGCGGGATCCGCACGCCTATGACTTGTGCAACCAGCATGCCGACCGCACCAAGCCACCTACCGGATGGCACCTGGAAGACCGTCGCCACCGCAATCACGTCTATACCGCCACCCGTCTCGCGGGTTAACTGCCGTGGAGTCCCGGGCGCCCCATTCGCTGGCGGCACGAAATGTTCTGTGGTCGTGGTTCCTCGCGGTTGTTATTGGCACGGCAGCATCAGGAATCGTCCTTGTGGCCACCGGACACGGGTCTGATGTTGTCTCCGATATTCCCATGTGGGTCACAGCACTCGGAGTGGTGGCCATGTGGGTGGCCATGTTGTTGGTGTTTCACCGCGCTCGTCCTGAGACACCGCACATCAATGGTGAGTCACTCGCGTGGTTTCGCGTCGTTGATCTCGTAGGCGTGCCACTTGGGTTCTTGTGTCAGTTTGTTCTCGTCACGGCCGTTACCTGGCCCCTGCAGAAGTTGTGGCCGGATTCCTTTTCTTCCGATGAGGTGTCGAAGCGTGCAACCGATCTCACCAATACGGCACCGGGTGCGTGGAAATTGCTCTTGATCCTCATTGTGGTGGTGGGTGCTCCGATAGTGGAGGAGATCGTGTATCGCCAGGTGGTGCAACAGGATTTGG
>JALQYL010000015.1:28270-30411 GCA_023254135.1 Ilumatobacteraceae bacterium
TGGGCATTGTGGCCACTGCTGCCGTCTTCGCTGCTGTACACATGCAACTCGTTGAATTTGCGGGGCTCTTTGCCTTTGCACTTGTGCTTGGTGTGACGCGCCAGCGCACTGGCAGACTTGGAACTTCCATCGTCACGCACATGGCCTTCAACGCAGCGGGCCTGCTGATGGTGATTTTGAAATAGGACAACATGGAAACAGAAGACCTGACATTGGAAGAGGCATCTGCTTCTGAATCAACGCCAACAAAAGATTCAGAGTGGACAGAGACCCTGAAATCAATGAGCACTACCGCAGTGGTGCTGGGCGCCACACTCATGGTGTTGGCGGCGTTGCACCCCAACCTCATTCTTCGCAACAACACGCCCACCGGCGGCGACATGGGTGCACATGTGTGGGGTCCTGCATATTTGCGCGATGTGTTGCTGCCTCACTTCCGTCTCACGGGGTGGAGCATGGACTGGTACTCCGGTCTCCCTGCATATCGTTTCTACATGGTGGTGCCAGCGTTGCTGGTAGTGGTGCTCAACCTTGTTTTGCCGTATGGGGTCGCATTCAAAATGATTGTGGTGTTGGGGCTTGTTGCATTCCCAACCTGTGCTTACTTCATGGGAAAGATTGCGAAGTTGCCGTACCCATTGCCCGAACTCATGGTGGTGGGTGCCACCATGTTCTTGTTTGACGAGAGCTTCACCATCTACGGCGGAAATATCGCATCAACAATGGCAGGAGAGTTTTCCCATTCCATTGCGCTTGCGTTGTCTCTCGTAGGTCTCGGACTCTTTGCCCGTGGATTGGATGACGGAAAGCATCGCGGTTGGGCCGCCGTTTTCATTGCGTTGTCGGCACTCAGTCACGGCATCGTGTTGTTGTTCGTTTTTGGCGGAGCAGTGCTCATGGTTCTCATGCGACCTGATCGCCAGAGATTGCGATTCGGAATCACCACCCTTGGCGTTGCCTTCTTGTTGTCGGCGTTCTGGGTGATTCCGTTCTTGGGTGGCCATGCATTCATGACCGATATGAAGTACGGCTCTGAACCAGGTGGTGGTTCATTCAAGACAATGTGGGACATGTATTTCCCACTTGCAACCGGATGGGACATCACCCTCATGGTGTTGGCTGTTGCAGGCTTTATCGGTTCGTGGATGCGCCGTCGATTCTTGGGCATGTGGATGGGCGTGTACATCGTGGTGCTCTTCATCGGAGTCAAGGTGGCCCAAGGTGGTTTGCCGGTGATCGGATTGTTGTGGAATCCGCGCATTCTTCCGTTTCTCTACTTGTTGCGCTACATGCTTGCCGCCATTGGTGTGTACGAGGTGTGTTTGTACATCCGCCAGTCGGTCCAGTTGCAGCGCAATCCGGGCACTATTCCTGCGGCGCCCACCACCAAAGTCTTCACAACGGTGTTGTGGCTGATGGCCTCATTTTGTTTGGTGGTGCTGGGAGTTCGTTATCAAACGTTGCCATTCGCCAAATTGGAAGCTTCCAGCACAGGCACGAAGTACGCATGGGGCCCCATTCAATTCCCTGCATCGCGCGCATTCTCCGATGGATGGTCGCGATGGAATTTCGAAGGATACGAAGGCAAATCCTCCTGGTCTGAATATCACGGTGTCGTGGAGGAAATGAAGAAGTTGGGAGCCAACTCTGCCCATGGTTGTGGTCGCGCCATTTGGGAAAACAGCGGCGACCTCAACAAGTACGGCACCACCATGGCGCTCATGTTGCTGCCGTACTGGACAGATGGCTGTATCGGCTCTATGGAAGGTTTGTACTTCGAAGCATCGGGTACCACCCCGTACCACTTCATCATGGCGGCCGCCATGTCGAAGCAGAGCAGTAACCCAGTGCGCGAATTGCGTTACGACAACAACGATGCCGCGAAAGGCGTGGCGTACATGCGGTCACTGGGCGTTCGTTACTTCATGGGGTACACCGCCGAGGCAATAGCGCAGGCAGACAAACAACCAGACTTGAAGCAAGTCGCCGTCTCTGGTCCGTGGCACATTTACGAAATCGCCGACACAACTTTGGTGGAGCCACTCACCACACGTCCAGTGGTGGTGAACGAACGTGTGGGTGATCGTCGTGAGCGTTGGTTGGAAATCGGAACTTCCTATTTCCAACATGCCAATGAATGG
>JALQYL010000160.1 GCA_023254135.1 Ilumatobacteraceae bacterium
AGTACGAATCAGAAGTGGTGTTCCACCGCAACCGTGAAGATCTGGAAGCACAAGGCATCTTGTTCTGTGACATGGACACCGCATTGCGCGAATACCCCGACCTGGTGAAGCAGTACTTCGGCAGCGTGATTCCACCCGCCGACAACAAGTTCTCCGCACTCAACACGGCTGTGTGGTCGGGTGGCTCGTTCATCTACGTTCCACCCGGAGTGGAATGCGAGATGCCATTGCAGGCCTACTTCCGCATCAACTCGGAAAACGCTGGTCAGTTCGAGCGCACGCTCATCATTGCTGACGAAGGCTCGAAGGTGCACTACATCGAAGGTTGCTCGGCTCCCGTGTACACCAGCGACTCGCTGCACTCCGCCGTGGTGGAAATCGTGGTGAAGCCATCGGCTCGCGTTACCTACACCACCATCCAGAACTGGTCACCCAACGTGTACAACCTTGTCACCAAGCGTGCACGCGTTGAGGCAGAAGGCCACATGGAATGGATCGACGGCAACATTGGTTCAAAGCTCACCATGAAGTACCCATCGGTGTACTTGGTGGGCCCCAAGGCAACAGGTGAAGTTCTCTCCGTTGCTTATGCGGGTGCAGGTCAGCATCAAGATGCCGGCGCAAAAATGGTGCACGCAGCTCCCGAAACCACATCGAAGATTGTTTCGAAGTCCATCTCGAAAGATGGTGGCATCACCACCTATCGCGGACTCGTTCGCGTGGACGAAGGTGCGCACGGCTGCAAGAGCCACGTGCAGTGTGACGCACTCATTCTCGATGGTGACAGCGAGAGCCGCACCCTTCCGTACATGGAAGTGGGCGAGAAGGACGCTGAAATCGGCCACGAAGCAACTGTTTCGAAGATTGCCGATGAGCAGTTGTTCTATCTCATGAGCCGCGGTCTCACCCAGGAAGCAGCCATGAGCATGGTGGTGAACGGATTCATCGAACCTGTGACACGAACGCTGCCCATGGAATACGCCGTGGAGTGGAGCCGTCTCATTGAACTGCAGATGGAGGGTTCGGTCGGCTGATTTCAGCCACCGAGTTTTTCGCCATGCCCATGCGCGTTGAGTGCAAGCATTACGAAACACGCACCTACGCCAATGGCGATGCCGTGCGACGTTGCGGACTTGATCTTGCGCCCGATGCACCATGGCGATGCCCTGAGAACTGCACCGGATACGAACGTCGATTGGCTGATGCAGGTTGGGTGCACGGTTCTGCCGTCGCACCACCTACTCCCGCCGAAGTTCCCGGACTTGACGACGGCACCGCGGCCGCAGTGCTTGATGAGGCCGAGAGCATCATCAACGCCATCAGCGCATCCGTTGTGGAAGACATTGAAAACGAAAAGAAAACGCGCCGTTGGTGGCGCCGCAAGAAGTAGCGAACATTTATGACAACAACCCCCGTACTTCCCAGCACCGAAGAAGAAATTTGGCGCTACAGCCGCATTGGTGAATTGAACTTGTCCGAGTTCGCACTCGGTACGGCACGCACCGAAACCGTCGGTGTCGACGCATGGCGTGCCAAGGGAACCCTCGCCGGCATCGCAATGACCACACCCGCCGATGTTTTCGCAGAACTCAACGGCGAACACGGCACCGAGATTGCGCTCACCATCCCCAAGGGCAAGGTTGCAGAACAGGTGATTGAAGTGGTGCACCACATCGACGCCGACGGCATCGTTGCGTACCCACGCCTCGTCATCGATGCGGAGGAAAACAGCGAAGTCACTGTTGTGGAGCGTTTTGTGTCGAATGATTCCATTCGTTCACTCGTGGTTCCCGTGTTGGAAGTGCGTGCAGCCAAGTCTGCTCGCGTGAACTACATCGCCATCAATCAACTTGGCGCAAAGACGTGGCAGATTGGCCACCAGCAGAGCGTGGGTCATCGTGATTCCACCACGCGCCTCAACACCATCGCACTCGGTGGCGACTACGCACGCGTTCGTGCCGAGGCTCGCCTGGTGGAGCAAGGCGCGAGCGCTCAGCAGTTGGCCTTGTACTTC
>JALQYL010000161.1 GCA_023254135.1 Ilumatobacteraceae bacterium
CACTGCAAGATCGGCGAGACCACCAAAGTTCGTTTCGTAACCCCAGATGCGCTGGTTGGAACCCATCATGGAGTCACTGTGCGATGAAGGGTCTTGGTCGTCCACGTGGTTGCAATGCACGGTGATCTTGTCGCCCGGCTTCCAGTTGCGCACGGCACTACCGACACGAAGAACCACGCCCGATGCGTCAGAACCGATGATGTGGTAATCGAGGTCGTGACGCTTGGCCCAGCTGCTCTCGCGACCGAGGCGTGACAAAGCACTGAACGTGCTGATGGGTTCGAAGATGCTGCTCCACACCGTGTTGAAGTTGATGCTGGATGCCATGACAGCAATGACCACTTCGTCGGGCGCCAACTCTGGCAATGGAACCTCGCCGATGTGGATGCTCTTGCGAGGGTCCTTCTGGTTGCTGGGCACGCCATCCCACATGTTTTGGTCTTCCTTACGGACGAACGCTGCACGGTATGTGGCGGGGAGTGGGAGGGCCGCGAGTTCTTCGCCCGAGGCCCCATTGAGGATGGCTTGGAGGATTTGTTCCATGGGGCTTGACGATAGCGACTTTGGGACTTTCATCTCCTAGCCTTCTAGTTCTCGCACCTACCCCGGGTGCCCGAATATCGGAGGCAGTGATGTCCGGTTCTTACATCGTCGCAGGAGCACGTACACCCATCGGCAAGATGAGTGGCGCGCTTTCCTCATTTAGTGCAGCAGACCTCGGTGGTTTCGCAATCAAGGCCGCCCTCGAGCGCGCTGGCGTGAAGCCAGAAGAAGTGGAGCACGTCATCATGGGCCAGGTGCTCATGGCAGGCCAGGGTCAGGTGCCCGCACGTCAGGCTGCGTTCAAGGGTGGCATTCCCATGAACATTCCTTCCATCAACGTGAACAAGGTGTGTTTGTCGGGTCTCAACTCCATCTACTTGGCAAACCAAATGATCGCCGCAGGTGAAGCCGACATCGTGGTCGCTGGTGGCATGGAATCCATGACCAACGCTCCGTACATCGCAGCCGGCGCTCGTGGTGGTTTCCGTTACGGCAACACCGAGCTCAAGGACGCCATCGTGAACGACGGTCTCTGGTGCTCATTCGACAACGTGCTCATGGGCCTTGGCACCGACAACTACGTTGCAGGAAGCATCACCCGCGAACAGCAGGACGAATTGGCAATGAAGTCAAACGTTCGTGCAGCTGCAGCAATCGAAGCTGGCCGTTTCAACGACGAAATCATCCCCGTTGCGGTTCCACAGCGCAAGGGTGACCCAAAGATGGTCACAGTTGACGAAGGCGTTCGTGCAGACACCACCATGGAATCACTTGGTGGATTGAAGCCAGCCTTCGACAAGAACGGCAGCATCACCGCTGCAAACGCATCTCAGATCTCCGACGGTGGTTCAGCAGTTGTTCTTATGTCGAAGAAAGCAGCAGAAGCTCGCGGCGTGAAGCCATTGGGCGAAGTTGTTTCCTACGGCATGGTCGCTGGCCCCGACAACGCATCGTTGTTGCACCAGCCAAGCCGCTCCATCTTGAAGGCACTCGACCGTGCAGGCATGAAGGTCAGCGATGTCGACTTGTTCGAACTCAACGAAGCATTCGCCGCAGTCGGCATTGCGTCAATGAAGGAACTCGGCATCACCGACGAGATCGTGAACGTAAACGGTGGCGCTATTGCATTGGGTCACCCCATCGGCATGAGCGGTAACCGTCTTGCTCTCACCATCCTCCACGAACTTCGTCGTCGTGGTGGCGGTGTTGGTGCAGCAGCACTGTGTGGCGGTGGCGGACAAGGTGACGCCATCATCGTGCGCACCGTATAAGCAACGGCAATGTTCACTGAGCCACTCAGTCGGGTAACCCACGTTGCCCGCTGGGTGGCTCTTGCCGTTGTGGTGGCCATTTGTTCTGGCCTGCTGTCGGCCGCATTCATCGAGGCACTCGACTGGACCACTGACACTCGTGGCGCACACAACTGGCTCATCTACACGTTGCCGTTGTGCGGGTTGATCGTCGGATG
>JALQYL010000162.1 GCA_023254135.1 Ilumatobacteraceae bacterium
CACCGTGCGTATCGCGAGCCGTGTTGGCGCTGTGGAAGCCCCGGTAGAGGTCACCGATGCCGTTCGCCCAGGTGTGGTCAGTTTGCCCCACGGGTGGGGTCACGGAGTGCCTGGAACTCGTATGGGAGTGGCTGCGGCCAAGGCTGGCGTGAACAGCAACATCCTCACCGACGACCAGGTAATGGATCCGTTGTCGGGCAACGCTGCACTCAATGCCATCCCCGTCACCTTGTCCGCATTGTCAACAGCGTTGAGCTAGGGAAGTTTGTCCACAACCACGAGCAGGTTGTGCACAGTTCACCCACAGCGGAATCCACTGAAAAATAGGGCGTTTCCCCAGAAAGAATTAGTAATTCACACGGCTATCCACTTCCAATTCACAGGGTGTTGTCCGTAGGTTCAGGGGGTAGTCGACAGCGGCTGCGAACGTGCGGATGGGGGGAGGCCTTGAATTCGTTTCGTGGGTTTTTCCGGGGCCGGGCGGTCCCAGACCTGCTCGTTCGCGCCGCTGTCCGCCTACAAACAAAAGAATTTCGCGAGGGTCGTTGACAAGGGTGTAACTACAGTGCTGTAATCTCCCCCTACCACTTGTGGGAAATAGGTCCGAAAAGACCTGTCAACCACAACATCTTGTGGTTCGCCTCAAATATCTCACGCCAGACAGGAAAAACAATGTCACTTGCTCCAGACCGACTCTCAATCGGCATCGGCCGCTTCTTCACCACACCCGGTGTTCACCCATACGACGAAGTGCAGTGGGAGAAGCGCGATTCACGCATCACCAACTGGCGCGACGGCACTGTTGCTTTCGAGCAGCTGGGTGTTGAGTTCCCCACCACGTGGTCTCTGAACTCCACCAACATCGTTGCGCAGAAGTACTTCCGCGGAACACCAGGCACACCAGAGCGCGAGCACTCCATGCGCCAAGTCATTGATCGCGTTGCTGACACCATCACAACGTGGGGTGTTGAGGGCGGTTACTTCGTGGACAACGAAGAAGCAGAAGCATTCCGTGCAGAACTCAAGTACATCCTCGTCACACAGCGTGCGGCATTCAACAGCCCTGTGTGGTTCAACATTGGCGTCAAGGGTGTTCCTCAGCAGGCAAGCGCTTGTTTCATTCTTTCTGTCGAAGACAAGATGTCGGCAATTCTCAACTGGTACCGCGAAGAAGGCGTGATCTTCAAGGGTGGCTCTGGTTCAGGTATCAACCTTTCCAAGATCCGTTCCAGCCAGGAAATTCTTGAAGGCGGCGGAACCGCTTCTGGTCCTGTCTCTTTCATGCGCGGTGCAGACGCATCGGCCGGCACCATTAAGTCAGGCGGCAAAACTCGCCGTGCCGCAAAGATGGTCATCCTCAACGCCGATCACCCCGACGTTGAAGAGTTCATCTGGTGCAAGGTGAAAGAAGAGCGCAAGGCTCGCGTGTTGCGCGATGCAGGCTTCGACATGGACCTCGACGGCGCCGACTCGTTCAGCGTGCAGTACCAGAACGCCAACAACTCCGTGCGCGTCACCGACGAGTTCATGAAGGCTGTTGAAGAAGACCGCGACTGGAACCTCACCGCAGTCACCGACGGCTCCGTTGTTCGCACCATCAAGGCTCGCGATCTCTGGCGTCAAATTGCCCAGGCTGCATGGGAATGTGCAGACCCCGGTCTGCAGTTCGACACCACCATCAACAAGTGGCACACCGCTCACGCAAGTGGCCGCATCAATGGTTCGAACCCTTGCTCCGAGTACATGCACATTGACAACTCGGCATGCAACCTTTCTTCCATCAACTTGCTCAAGTTCCTTGACGACAACGATCGTTTCGATGTTGAGGCATACCGCCACGCCATCGAGGTCATGTTCACCGCACAGGAAATCCTTGTGGGCCGTTCCGATTACCCAACAGAGGCAATCGGCGAGAACAGCCGCAAGTTCCGTCAGCTTGGACTTGGTTACGCAAACCTTGGTGCACTTCTCATGGCACTTGGTTACGCATACGACTCAG
>JALQYL010000163.1 GCA_023254135.1 Ilumatobacteraceae bacterium
ATGATTTTCACAACAGAAGTCATGGTGAACCTCACGTTCGCTCTCGTGGCCACGGCACCAATCGCATACGGCTACATGCGCATCTTCAAAAAAGGCCGTCAAGCGCCACGTCTTGCGTTTCTCATCTCTGCAATCGGTTCCTCCATGGCCATGGCTGAAGCCGTTGCAACGTGGGGCCCCGATCAGCGCTTGGTGTACAAGTTGCCGCGAGTTCTTGAAAAGAAGACACTCTTCAAGTTGTTCGGAACAGACGTGCGCATCGATTACGTGATTGTGGCTGTTGGTGCAATCCTCATGATGACCTCGTTGTTGTTGTTCGTGAACAAGACTCGCCTGGGTCGCGGTATTCGTGCTGTGGCGCAAGACGTGGAAACCTCTCGCATTCTTGGCGTCAACGTCAACAGCGTCATCCTCATCACGTTCTTGTTGGGCGGCTGCATGGCTGGTGGCGCCGCAATGATGTTCACCCTCATGTACGACCAAACACGTTTCAACATCGGCTTTTTGTTGGGCGTGAAGAGCTTCACCGCAGCTGTTCTTGGCGGTATCGGAAACATTCGCGGCGCACTTCTGGGTGGCGTCGTTCTTGGTCTTGCCGAAAACTATGGCTCATCACTGTTCGGCGGACAATGGAAAGACGTGATTGCGTTCGTGGTGCTGCTCGTTGTTCTCATGTTCCGACCCACCGGCATTCTCGGTGAGTCACTCGGAAAGGCACGTGTATGAGCCTCACAGATATTTTCCGCGCCCGCACCAATCCGCTCACCAAGGTGAATTCACGCCTTGCTGATTTGCCAAAGCAAGTGCGCTGGTCGCTGGTTGGTGTGTTCATCGTGGCGTTGTACTTCGCGCCACGATGGCCCGATGTGCCGGTGCTGGGCTGGATCATCAACACTCCGGGCACCAACTTTGGCAGCGTGCTCACCGACCAAATCATGATCTTCGTGCTCATGGCACTGGGTCTCAACGTAGTGGTGGGCTTGGCCGGTTTGCTCGACCTTGGCTACGTGGGCTTCTACGCCATTGGTGCGTACACCACTGCCATCATCACCTCGCAACACGCAAACCTTCCATGGCTGTTGGCCATCCCCACTGCCATCTTGGCCACCATGGCCGCTGGTGTCATTTTGGGTACGCCAACACTTCGTTTGCGTGGTGACTACCTGGCAATCGTCACTTTGGGATTCGGTGAGATCATCCGAATCACTGCGAACAACTCTGAGTGGTTGGGTGCGGCAGCGGGCATCAAGAAGATCAAGCACCCACCAAAGATTGGTCCACTTGAGTTCGGCGTTCTCGATGTTCGTCCGTACTGGTATCTCGGTCTCACCGCCATTCTCATCGTCATTTTCTTGCTTCGTCGTTTGGAAAACAGTCGAGTTGGTCGTGCGTGGTCGGCAGTACGTGAAGACGAAGACGCAGCAGAACTCATGGGTGTCGATACGTTCAAGTTCAAGTTGTGGGCTTTTGCCATCGGCGCCGGCATTGGCGGTTTGGCCGGCGTGTTGTACGCCGGCAAGGTGGGTTTCATCAACCCCGACAACTTCCAGTTGCAGTTGTCCATCTTGTTCCTCGCTGCCGTGGTGTTGGGCGGAACGGGCAACATGTACGGCGCCATCGTTGGCGGATTCCTGGTTGCATGGATGCCCGAGCGTTTCCGTAACTTCCAGGACAAGCGCTTCTTCGTATTCGGTGTTGCGCTGGTGTTGGTGATGGTTTTCCGTCCGCAGGGAATCATTCCTCGTCGCGCGGCGGCCGCCGGAATTGCCAAGAAGAAGGAGGACACGAATGTCTGATGTACTTCTCTCTGTCGATGCGGTCACCATGCAATTCGGTGGTGTTACAGCTCTCGACAATGTCACGCTTGAAATCAAGCGCGGTGAAATTCTTGGCCTCATCGGGCCGAACGGCGCCGGCAAAACTACTTGTTTCAACGTGATCACCGGCGTGTACACGCCTACAAAGGGCACCGTCACGTTCGACGGGGCCTCACTG
>JALQYL010000164.1 GCA_023254135.1 Ilumatobacteraceae bacterium
GTTCCCGCTGTTGATCCGTATTAATCGCGCAGCTTCAGCGCGCGCTCAATGCCGCGGTTGGCCTCGCGCAGTGCCACCGAGTTCTTCCATGGATGTTCAATGATGAATCGCTGCACGGCGTGTGGATTGAATGCCGTGATGTCGCGTAGTGCCCAGCCAATGGCTTTGGCGATAAAGAATTCCTTGTTCTGCCAATGGCGGTCACACAGATCAAACACTCGATCAACATCGGTGTTGCGTTTCCATCCGCGTTGATGACCTATCGCCGCACGAATGAGCCAGATGTTGCCTGACTCTGACCATTCGTTGATGATGGTGGTGGCGTCGTATCTCCAACACAACGGGCTCACGCCCACGCTCACGAAACCGTCCACCGTGTCCCACCAGGGCGTAGTGGTGAGAAGTGGTTCTAGATATTCGGCCAAGAAGTAATCATTGGCTTGGTCAATGTATTTCTCAATGAGGTCACAGGCGGCGTAGTGATATTCACGCTCAGGTTGTGTCATGAGAAGAAGAGCGGCATTGCCAAGTTCATCGCTTGTGGGAAGTCGTACGTCTTTCCATGCTGATTTCAACGCAGCGCGACGATCGGGTGCACTGATGCCAATGAATGGCGCGACGTGCTTCATGTATGCAGCGGCACCCTCGGCCCTGTGTGCGTTGCGCATTCCGCTGAATGCATTCCGGGCGCGCCTTAATACATCACGTTCCCATGAAGCCATAGATGCAGTCTAAGTAAAGTGGGGAAATGGCGAAGAAGTTGTCACCCGTAGATGAACACCTGAAGCAGTTCTCAGGAGAACAACTGGAGTCGTTGACTGCATTGCGGGATGTGTTGCGCGACATTCTTCCAGACGCAGAAGAAACCATTGCGTGGGGAATGCCCACGTTCAAAGTCAACGGCAAGAACGTTGCGCACTTCCAAGGTTTCAAGAAACACTGTTCGTTCTTCCCCGGAAGCGGGGGAGTGATTGCAGTGGTGGGTGAATTGCCCGCTTATTGCGAGGTGTCGAAGGGAACGCTGCGTTTCCCCATTGGCAAGAAGTTGCCAAAAACTCTTGTGAAGAAAATGGTGAAGGCAAGATTGGCAGAAATAGCCAAGTAATCGCGTGACTTATTGCAGGTCGGCGATGATGATCTTTGTCATCTCCATCATTGCCTGCCATGCGGGTTTCGACTTGTTGGGGTCACTGTTGCTGAGTAGTTCTCCCAATTGTGTGGGTATCACTTGCCACGACACGCCGAACTTGTCCTTGCACCAACCGCACTGACTCTCCTGACCGCCATCGGCAATGAGCGAGTTCCACAAGAAGTCGATCTCGTCTTGAGTTTCTCCGGTGACCTGGAATGAAACGGCCTCCGAGTGTGAAAACTGAGGACCGCCATTCAGTGCCAAGAATGGATGGCCGAACAATTCGAACTGAACGGTGAGCACGGAGCCGGCCGGCTTGATGGGGTGGTCCTGGTAATAGTCCATTCCGGTGATCTTTGAACCAGGGAAAATGTTGACGTAGAAGTTTGCAGCTTCTTCCGCCTGATCATCGAACCATAAACATGTTGTGAGCCCTGAAATTGCCATGAATACGAGGGTACCAACTAAGCCCCGCACGTACGTGTGGCACTAGCGTCAACGGGATGGAACTTGTAGACACCATCCATCAGCGCATCTCCGTTCGCCAATTCACCAAGGAACCCGTTGCAGACGATGTGATTCGTCAGATGTTGGCCGATGCATCACGCGCACCCAGTGGCGGCAACGTGCAGCCATGGCGTATTTATGTGGTGAACGGTGAATCGTTGGATCGCATGCGTGAGTTTCTTGCCGAAAAGCCACCAGTGGAGGAGCCCGAATACTCCATATATCCCGATGACCTCTCAGAGCCATATCGCACGGCACGTTTCGAATTGGGTGAGCAGATGTACGCAACCCTTGGCATCGCGCGTGAAG
>JALQYL010000165.1 GCA_023254135.1 Ilumatobacteraceae bacterium
GTCCACTTCTTCGCGCTGTGAAAGAAGCGGACCATCCTGTGGTGTGGGCGTGCGACCCAATGCATGGCAACACCATCACTGCACCCAACGGTCGCAAGACTCGTCACTTCGAAGACATCGTGAATGAAATCGCTGGCTTCGTGCGTGCGCACAAGGCAGAGGGCACATGGCCCGGCGGTATTCACGTGGAACTCACGGGTGAAAATGTCACCGAGTGCACCGGCGGCACCGACGACATCACTCACGACAATCTCAACGATCGTTACGAAACAATTTGTGACCCTCGCTTGAATGGTCGTCAAGGTCTCGACCTTGCATTCCGCGTGGCCGAACTCATTCGTTCCAACGCATAGCAATGTCGTCGCTCGCAGCAGCATGGCAATTGGCCGATACATGGCCCGTTGACCGTTCCTCCATTGCAGTAGTGCATGCAGGCGGCGTGGAAACACACGGCGACATCGCGTTTCGTCAACGCATTGCATCACTCAGTAAACCGCTGAGCGCATGGGCGGTTTTGATTGCCTGTGAAGAAGGAAGCATCTCGCTTGATGATGCCGTGGGACAAACTGGCTGCACCGTTCGTCACTTGTTGGCTCATGCCGGTGGCTATCCGTTCTTCGGCGTGCAACCAGTGGGCAAGCCCGCCACCAAGCGCATCTATTCGAACACCGGATTCGACATGTTGGCCGAACACGTGGAGCACGCCACCGGTATTGCCTTCGTTGAATATTTGGATGATGCGGTGTTTGCACCGCTCGGAATGTTCAACAGTGCACTCGAAGGTTCGTGTGCGAAAGATGTGCATTCAACCGTGGAAGACCTTGTTCAGTTCGTGCACGAGCTGCGCTCTCCCACACTGATTGCACGTGAGACATATTTGGAAGCAGTGCAACCCGTGTTCCCACAACTGTCTGGCGTACTGCCTGGTCTTGGCACCATGGATCCATGTCCGTGGGGCTTGGGCGTGGAGATTCGCGGGCATAAGACCCCACACTGGACAGGCACACGTAACTCGGCGTCAACGTTCGGCCACTTCGGTGGCATCGGCACGTTCTTGTGGGTGGACCCTGTTGCAGATGTTGCATGCGTGATGACAGCCGAACGTGAATTCGATGAATGGGGCGCACAGTACTGGCCACCATTTAGCGACGCCGTGCTGACTAGCCTCGGTCGGGTATGACCGACACGCTCAAAGAGTCGAAGCTCTCCACTTTCACCATGGGCATCGGCCCGTTGCTCATTTGTGGCTTCAGCGTGCCCATGTCGGTGAGCATGATCTTTCCTGCTCTCAGCGATCTGCAAGACAAGTACCACTTCACCGATGCCGGCCTCGGCTTCATTGCGGCCGCCGGCTTCATGGCTTCATTGTTGGTGTCGTTGTTCGTTGCGCCGTTCGCCGACCGTGGCAAGCCCAAGCGTTTGGTGTTGTCTGCTCTGGTTCTCGCATCCATTGGCTCCACGTTGTTCGCCTTCGGCAACACGTTGTGGATGTTCGTGATTGCTCGCGCCATCTCCGGCGCAGCTCTTGGCACCAGCGGCCCCGCAGTGAAGGCAATCGCCGCCAATATCGACAAGTCTCGTGCAGCCGAACGTTTGGGTCGCTTGCGTGGCGTGGAACTTGCGGGTTTTACCGGCGGACCGTTGATTGGCGCCACCCTCATCTCTCCGTTCGGCCTTCGCGGTGCATTCCTCATTTTTGCCGTGTTCGCACTTGTTGCATTCTTGGTGGTTGCACCGCGCGAACTTCCCACTCTTCCGTCCACCGAAGAATCGAAGCGACTCAGC
>JALQYL010000166.1 GCA_023254135.1 Ilumatobacteraceae bacterium
ACACGAAGTGGATGTTCCGAAGAAGTTGGAAGACCTTCCACGCATCGGCGCACAGTTCGTCGTGCCCGAACGGTTTACAAAAGTGCGGTGGTATGGCCGCGGTCCGCACGAGTGTTACGTGGACCGCCAATCATCGGCCATGGTGGGCATCTGGGAGGGCGACCCCGATGAACTGCCGTATTTGGTGCCGCAAGAATTCGGTGCGCGTACCGACTGTCGTTGGTTCGAGGTGTTCGATCCCGTCGCTGGTGATGCCATACGCATCACGTCAACAGGTGCACCGTTGACATGTTCAGCAATCTGGCACACAACTGCTGATTTGTTCGGCGCAGCTGACCAGACAGAGTTGACTCGACGCAAGTTCCTCACCGTTCACGTTGACCTCGCACAACGAGGCCTGGGTACGGCAAGTTGCGGTCCCGATACATTGCCGCACTACCGCATCGGCGCCGGCACGCATCGTTGGGGCTACGTGGTCAGTGGTGGAGAAATTCAGCCTTCGTCGACGCGCTGAATGTGTGCCTTGCCCACGGGCTGCACATGCCAACCATCCACGTGAGCATCAGGTGCGCAGAGCGCCACCACACACCCACCAAAACCGCCACCTGTCATTCGTGCGCCATACACACCTGGTGTGCGGAGCAACTCATCCACCGCGGAATCCATGGTGGAATTGCTGGTGTTGAAAAGAGTCGCAAGACTGCGGTGCGAACTTGTCATCAAATCGCCTGCGGTGGTGTAGTCACCGCCTGAGAGTGCACGTGCAAAGTCGCGAACACGAGCGTTTTCGCTCACCACGTGCACCGCGCGATTGCGAACGAGAGTGTTGTCAATGGCCTCAACCGAAGAGAGTGATGCCGCATGCAACGGACCAATGATGCGCTCTGCCTCGGCACATTCGCGTACACGGTCTGCATATTCCGAACCCTCCAACGTGCGATGCGCAATGAACCGCACAATGATCTTCACGTCGTGGGGGATGGGCACATGTGTGATGGTCAAGGTGTTGCAATCAATCTGTGTTGCCGTGCCCGTTTGTGCTGCTGCAATGCACAACTGATCCATGATTCCGCACGGCACTCCGGTGGCCGCATGTTCCGCAGCTCGCGCAAGGTGGGCCAACTCACTGTCGGATCCTGTGAATCCGAGCGCCAACGCAGTTGCCACCTCAAGTGCGGCGCTACTGCTGAGCCCGGCTCCCACCGGAATGGTGGTGGAAATATCTCCAATGATTCCGCGTGGGTTGGGTACCAGGTCGCGTACGGCGCGGATGTATCGACCCCACGAAGGAACATCTTCTCGGGCACCTGCATTGGTGCCGAGTTCCACTTCACCGTGTTCGTCAGATGATGTCAGCGTGATGGCGTGGTCGTTCGTTTCGAACGTGATGGTGGTGTACCTGTCGATGGCCATCGGGAACACCAGTCCGCCGGTGTAGTCGGTGTGGTCACCAATGAGGTTCACACGGCCGGGCGCAACGGCAATGTAACGAGTCATGGCATCACGGCCGGGTGTGTGGCGCGAGCGCGCGAAGACGTGCGGCAAGATCAGAAGGGTCCACCGGATTGAAATACTCCTCGGTGGCCACTTCCACGGCGGCGATGTATCGGTGCAGATGTGGTGCACGCCATGGAGACACGATTTCAAGATTCATCCACACGTTGTCGGAATGATGGTGCGTGGGGGCCTGCAGAAACCACATCATGTACGGAAGTGGAGCATCAAACAATTGGTCGAGGCGCGTGAACACGTCGACCATCATGCTGGCGAGTGCGTTGCGCTGG
>JALQYL010000167.1 GCA_023254135.1 Ilumatobacteraceae bacterium
TGACCCGATGCGTTGTTTTTGGCGGAATTTGGGCAGAATTGGAAACCATGGAACTTGACTACTCCCCCGAAGACGAGGCCTTCCGCCTCGAGATCCGCACTTGGCTCAAAGAGAACCTGCCCAAGGGCTGGTTTGAACCGGGTTTTGAAATGAGCAACGACGAGCGCAAGAAGTTCAACGACGAGTGGCCAAGCAAGTTGTTCTCAGGCGGATGGATCTGTGCAACGTGGCCAAAGGAATACGGCGGCAAGGGTCTCACCACAATGCAAGGCGTTGTGTTGTCGGAAGAGTTCGCTAACGCGAAGGCTCCCATGCGCGCCGACTTCTTCGGCGACACACTCGTCGGTCCCACGCTCTTGCAGTGGGGTACCGAAGAGCAGAAGAAGGAGTTCCTTCCACAGATTCTCAACGGTTCAATGCGTTGGTGTCAGGGCTTCTCCGAACCCAACTCGGGTTCCGACCTTGCATCGTTGAAGACATCAGCAGTTCTCGATGGTGATGAGTGGGTCATCAACGGACAGAAGGTGTGGACCACACAGGGCCACCATGCTGACTACTGCTTCTTGCTCACACGTACAGACCCCGATGCTCCAAAGCACAAGGGCATCTCGTACTTGCTCGTGCCAATGCGTCAACCTGGCGTTGAAGTGCGCGGCATCGTGCAGCCAGATGGCACCGCAGAGTTCTGTGAAGTGTTCTTCAACAACGCACGTTGCCCCAAGGACAATGTTGTTGGTGGAGTGAACAACGGTTGGGTTGTCACCAACTCAACTCTCGCGTTCGAGCGTGGCATGAGCGCCACCACCGGTTACCGCCGCTTCGAGAGCGAATACAAGGCAATGGTGCGTGCCGCGAAGGAAAACGGTTCCATCGAAGACCCCACCATCCGTCAAGGTCTCGCCAAGTACTACACAAAGATCCAGATCCTCAAGATCAACGGTCTTCGTTCACTCTCCACCACCCTCATGGGCAAGAAAGACCTCAGCATGGCCGCACTCGGTGCTACCAACAAGATGTTCTGGACCGAAATGCACAAGGAAGCCATGGAGCTTGCGCTTGACATCAACGGTGCGAACTCCATGCTCGTTGACTCCGGATTGGGCGATGGCAACTGGCCAGGCACCGCACGCGAAAAGCGTCGCGAGGGCTACCCAGTGAGCGCCATGATGTCGGCCTTCTTCTTCTCTCGTTCAGAGACAATTTGGGGCGGCACCAGCCAGATTCAGCGCAACATCGTGGGTGAGCGCGTCCTTGGTCTTCCAAAGGAACCAAGCAGCAAGTAATTCAGTCCGCCGCTGTTGCGTAGTCTTGCTACGTGGCAGCGGCGAAGACTCCAATCGAAATGTTTCGCGGAACGGTCAAGGCTCCTTTTGGAATCTTGACCGTTGTCGCATCTGACAAAGGTGTGCGCTTTTGCATGTTTGCACAAGACGCACATCCGAAGTCGTTCGAGGGTTTGGTCATCAAGGACGATGCCAATCATCCCATGGTGAAAGAAGCTCTGAAGCAACTGCGCGAGTACTTCGATGGCGCGCGCAAGAAGTTCGATCTCAAGTTGGACTTGCAAGGCACTGAGTTCCAAGTTGCTGCGTGGAAGTCGCTGGCAAAGGTTGCATATGGCAAGACCGCGTCGTACGCGCAACAAGCAGCATCCATCGGCAGGCCCAAGGCTGTGCGCGCTATTGGCGGCGCAATCGGTCGTAACCCAGTCGCTGTGATCTTGCCGTGTCATCGAATCATTGGTGCAGACGGCTCACTCACGGGTTTTGGCG
>JALQYL010000168.1 GCA_023254135.1 Ilumatobacteraceae bacterium
ACTGCAAGACGGTGAACCACTTGCACGTGCGTTGGAAAAGTTGGAAGTAATCGGTGCACGCGTACCCATGCAGGTGGCGCCAGCACAAGCACAGGCATACATTCACAACCCGCTTGCAGGTTCGCCGAAGCGTGGTGTCGACATGACCCGCTTGTTCTCTACGCACCCTTCAACACAGGAGCGCATCGCACGACTTCGTGCAATGACTTTCTGATTCTCTAGTCCGCCACTTCGGCGGGACCGCTTTGCGTGAAGATGGCCGCGCCCAACAGCGAGAGGCAACCGGCCACCAGGTACGGCACGGTGTAGTTGCCGGCTGAATCACGAATGGAACCAATGAGAATGGGGCCAATTGCGGTGCCGGTGAGAGACACCAGTTGTGAGCGAGCAGAGATACGTGCGTAGTCCTTCACGCCAAAACGTTGCGCGATGAGCAGTGACTGCATCATGAGTACGTTGCCCACCATGGCGCCAAACAACGCGATAGAGGAAGAGCAAAATGGTGTTTTCCATTTGGCCGATGAGGATGATGCCCGTGCCCTGCAACGCAGCGATGAACACCATGAACTTCGCAAGTGGGAATTTTGGAATGATGCGACCACCGATGAGGCGGAACACAACGCTCGCGCCCGAGAGCACCGATGTTGCCAATGCTGCAGTGCCGGCAGTGGTGCGTTCTTCCACCAACTTCACGATCTGTTGAATGGCGCCTACTTGTGCGCCCATCACCAATACGTATCCACCGGTGACCACCCAGAAGAACTTCGTTTTGATGGCAACGGCCATTGGTGTACCAGGCAGGTCGATGACGTGGTCGTCTGGTTTTGGCTCACCATCGGGCATCCAATTGAGCGCATGAGGGTCGGGCCGAATGAAGAGATATGCGGGCGTCACCATGCCGATGAGCCAGATGAGTGCGAGCCACTTACTGGCGCCACTCATGTGTTGTGCGTCGATCAACTTCTTCACGAACGGGGTGAGAACGATGCCGCCCACCGACAAGCCTGAAGATGCGGCGGCAATTGCCGACGCTCTACCTACGTGGAACCACCGCGTGACAACCGTGGTGGCGGCAGTGAGTCCACTTGACGACCACGCAACGGCGAACACGGCGTACACCGCGAACAAGTGCCACTTCTGCGTGACGTGACCCAGCATGTAGAGAGAGCCGGCGCCCACCACCGCACCCGCGTAGATGAGATAGCGCACGTCGTACTTGGCCATCACTCGTGCAACCACCATGTTCCACAAGCCACCAATGAGGAAGAAGAACGTGGTGGCAATGGAAAGTGATGAGATCTTCCAACCGAACTCTTTGGAGAACGCGTTGAGGTATACGCCCATGCCATAGAAGCCCAGCGAGGAACCGAAGAACAGAACGATGAAGCAACCGGTGACTACCCACCAGCCTGGAAACTTGCCCGACTTTGCGAAATAGACACGTGTCTCTGCCTGTGGCATAGAGACCCCCTTCCCCCACGGGGAACCCTAGACCACGGTTATTGATGGTCTGAGAGGCGGAGAGGAAGTTTGTTTACACGAAGGCGGCGTATCCGTCGCGTTCGAGAATGTCGGCCAATTCAGGCGTTCCGGTTTTCACGATGCGACCAGCAGACAAGATGTGGATCACGTCTGGCTTCAGTTCTTCCAACAAGCGCACGTAGTGCGTGATGGCGAGAACACCAAGGTTGGTTTCGTGTGTTGCAGCTTCCACGCGCTTGGCGCAGTCACGCAATGCGTCGATGTCGAGACCGGAATCGAG
>JALQYL010000169.1 GCA_023254135.1 Ilumatobacteraceae bacterium
AATCATTGCGTTTGCGGTGTTGTGGGCGGGCGCCAATGTCTTGTCTGGCCTTCTTGCCCTGTCTGCAACCTTCTTCTATGTCTTTATTTATTCGTTGTGGCTGAAGCGCACCAGCAAGCAGAACATCGTGATTGGCGGTGCAGCAGGGGCCGTGCCGGTGCTGGTGGGCTGGGCTGCCGTCACCAATTCTTTGGGTTGGACTCCCTGGCTGTTGTTCCTGTTGATCTTCCTGTGGACTCCGCCTCATTTCTGGGCACTGGCCATCAAGCACAGTGATGACTACAAGGCCGCGGGTGTGCCCATGCTTCCGGTGGTGGAAAGCCACGACAAGGTCATCCGATCGATGATTCTGTACACAATTGCACTAACTCTTTGCAGCGTGGCAGTGGTGCCGGTGGCCGATATGGGATGGATATATGGCATCACCTCAACGGTGCTGGGCATCGCTTTCCTCTGGGGCACAATTGCACTAGGGCGCAGTACCAGTGCTTCAGCATCCATGAAGCTGTTCTCCTTCTCCATTTCGTACCTCTCGCTCATCTTCGTGGCCCTCACCGTCGACGTGCTGGTTCGCTAAAACTGCGCAATTGCACGAATTCCCCTGGGCTGGGGATTTCCGTTCTGCCCTAACCCGATGGGTAGTGTTGGCTTGTTACATCTAGGCGTACACGCTCCGAAGGTCCTTGCGGGCTGAAGGGGTGTCTCCAGGAGACCATCCGAAAATGACCACCATTGACGCTCACGTCGGCGCATCAACGCAAGCAAAGGGCACACGCCCTTCGTTCGTTGCAGCCATCGGCAATTGGGTGACCAGCAGCGACCACAAGAAGATCGGAAGAATCTTCATTGGCTGTTCGTTGTTGTTCGCACTTTCCCCATCTGTTCTCGGAGCCTTGTTTGGCTTTGAGCGCATGTCACCAGACAGCAACAGCATTCTCAGCAGTGGTGCAGTCACACAGTTGGTGTCGTTGTTCCACTTCGATCTTGTGTTCGGTGTACTCGCGCCACTTTTCATCGGAATCGCTATTGCGGTGGTGCCCATGCAGGTTGGTGCGCGCAGTATTGCCTTCCCACGTCTTGCTCAGTACTCACTGTGGGCATGGTTGTTCGGCAACGCATTGGTAGCCACTGCTCTTATTGCTAACGGTGGCCCTGGCGGCGGCTCGGCAAACATGGTCGATTTGTACTTCCTTGGTGTTGGTCTCACCATTGTTGGTCTCGTCGCAGCAAGCATTTCCATTGCCACCACCGTGCTCACTGCACGTGCACCCGGCATGGCACTTGATTTCGTTCCCCCATTCTCCTGGGCTGCACTGGTTGGCTCTGTGGCCACCATCCTCAGCCTGCCCGTTGCGCTCAGCACCATCATCTATGTGTATGTGGATCACACGCACGCAGCAGTGGCCATGGGCGGCGAGGGCATCAATAAAGCGCTTACATTTGCGCTGGGTCAACCGCAGACATTTGTCTTCGTTGTGATGGCACTCGGTGTGCTCGCAGAAATTGCTCCGGTCACAGCACGAGTCCGTCAGCCGTTGCGCCCCATTGCCCTCACCGGCATCGCACTGATCACCACTGCAGTTCTTGGTGCAGTCACACAATCCGACCACCTGGTTGACTGGTCCGGCTCAAACGCCGTAAAGACGTTCATTCCGTTCATCATCTTCAACGGTCTCCCTTTGCTGGGTGTCCTTGTCACCATCGCTATT
>JALQYL010000016.1 GCA_023254135.1 Ilumatobacteraceae bacterium
GCACAAGAAGCCATCAACCTTGTGGGTCTCTCCGGATTCGAGGAAAAGTATCCACGACAGCTCTCAGGAGGCATGCGGATGCGCGCCTCACTTGCCCGCTCTTTGGTCATGAAACCCAAGGTCTTCCTTTTCGATGAACCATTTGGAGCACTCGACGAAATCACCAGAGAACGTTTGAATGCGGAGGTGCTCAGTCTTTTTGAGCACGAGGGATTCGCTGGTTTGTTCATTACGCACTCCATCACCGAAGCAGTCTTCATGTCCACTCGTGTCCTCGTGATGTCGGCTCGACCAGGAAAGATTGTCAGGGAATTCAAAATTCCCTTTGAGTACCCGCGCTCACATGACCTTCGGTACGAGCCAGAATTTGCTGAACTGTGCGGAGAAATCTCACATGCACTTCGCGGAGCTCACCAATGAGCCAGAACGAAACCTCCACCAACCTTGCTGACGAACTTCTGCATGAGCAACGCCAACGTTTCGCCATCAGCGACTACGCCGGACCCGCCATAGTGTTCGCCCTCTTCATTGGCCTGTGGTACTTCTTCGCACAGGTTGTGCTTGCTCCGCAGAAGCGATTCCTCTTGCCCGTGCCACACAAAGTGATCAAGGAAGGCTTCATGGTGTGGCACTCGGGATCAGACCGCGGACTTCAACCAATTCTTCGATCGTTGTGGGACTCAGCGCAGGTTGCTCTCATCGGTCTCGCCGTCACGATTGTCATCGGTATGTCATTAGCAGTCATCATGAGTGCAAGTCGATGGCTTGAGCGTGCCACCTGGCCGTATTTAGTGGCGATTCAGAGCGCGCCCATTCTTGCCTTGACTCCCCTTATTCGCGCCCTCATCGATGGTGCTCGCACGCAACGCGTTCTGGTCGTTGTGCTCATCGCAATCTTTCCCATCGTGAGCAACACCCTGTTCGGACTCATGTCAGCAGAAAAGAGTCAACACGAGCTGTTCACCCTGCAAGGTGCTTCACGTTTGACTCGTCTCATGAAGCTCCAATTCCCCGCCGCGATGCCCAATATTTTTGTTGGCCTACGCATCTCCGCAGGTCTCGCAGTGATTGGTGCAGTAGTTGGAGATTTCTATTTCCGCCAGGGTGGCGTGGTGGGTATCGGCGCTCAGATCGACATCTATCGCAGTCGTCTCTGGGGTCCCGAACTCATCACCGCCATCATCATGGCGAGCACATTAGGTCTGGTTGTGTTCCTCTTCTTCGGTTGGCTGTCTCGCGCAGTCATCGGAAAGTGGCACATCACCACAAGGGGTCATTGACCCATCACTCAGAACCACCACCACAACACACCGGAGAACCACCCATGAAGTTCAGACCACTCATCGGAGCAGCAGTCATTGCTTCCCTTGCCCTTGCGGCTTGTGGCAGCAGCGACTCTGCAACAGACACAACAGCACCTGCTGCAGCAGCAGAAGGTGTTGACTTGGCAGCAGCAGGTTGTCCTGCCACTGTTTCCATTCAGACCGACTGGAACCCAGAAGCAGAACACGGCAATCTGTACCAACTCGTTGGCCCCGGCTACACGGTTGATGCATCAAAGCTCAGCGTCACCGGCGATCTCATGGCGGGTGGAAAGACCACTGGCGTCAAGGTAGAAATTCGCGCAGGCGGACCTGCCATTGAATACGCACAAGTCACTGCACAGTTGTACAAGGACCCCAGCATCTTGTTGGGCTTTACCAGCACCGATGAGTCCGTCTCGCACTCCGGTGACGAGTTCCCCACCACAGCCGTTGTAGCGCCGTTCAACATCAACCCACAGATGATCATGTGGGACCCAGCCACATATCCAGACGTGACGAAGATTGCTGACCTCAAGGACAAGGGTGTCAAGGTTCGCTACTTTGGCGGCGCCGCATACATGGACTACCTCATTGCATCGGGAATTCTCGACAAGAAGCAGACCGATGGCACCTATGACGGAATGCCCGCTGCATTCGTCGCAGCAGCCGGCAAGGATGCCCAGCAGGGCTTCGGCACGGCAGAGCCTTACTTCTACGAAAAGGTTCTCTCCGACTGGATGAAGCCAGTGGCATACCAGTACGTGCACGACGCAGGCTGGACGGCCTACGCCCAGTCGCTGGGTGCAACGCCCGCGAACTTGGTGAAGTACGACTCATGCTTGAAGGCACTTGTTCCGGTCATTCAACAGGCAACCGTTGACTATGTGAATTCTCCCGATGTTGCAAACGCCATCGTTCTCGACGCGGTGAAGAAGTACAACAATGGCTGGGCTTACGACGCTGGTCAGGCAACTGCAGCAGTCGACCAGATGCTGAAGGACAAGCTTGTTGCCAACAGCCCAGACGGAACACTTGGTTCATTCGACATTGATCGTGTCACCAAGTTCATCGAGACCGCCACACCTGTGTACACAGCAACGGGTGGCAAGGTGAAAGCTGGCCTTACAGCCGAGGACGTTGTGACCAACAAGTACATCGATCCAAGCATCAAGCTGGGTTAATTACTGAATCAAAAGAGGGAGGGATCGAAAGGTCCCTCCCTTTTTTAATTCTCAAAAGTAGTTATCGTCCGAAGTCGAAACTGCTGATCTCTCGCAATGTTTCGCACAACGTATTCACACACGCCTCGAACATTCCCTTACCGATGTCGGCCGTCGCGCCAGTGGGGTCACCGATATGCCCGTCTGCAAAAAAGTCGTTCGAGAGCCAACCGAATGCAACTCGACCACCGAACTTCACATGCTTGTTCTGTGCGATCTTTTCAGGAATCCGCCGCACAGCCAAAGACATGTCAACAAGGTCAGGACGTAAATGCAGCATCACCGAGGTTTCATCCATGCCGCCGTGAATTCCCATACCCAATTCATTCTCGGAGGAGGAACCACCCTGGTCCGCTGGCATGTGCGGGTGAGCCAAGAAGGTTTGTAGTCCGTATTTCAGTCGAATCTCACGATTCATCATGGCAGTGAGCGCACTGTTGCCCCCATGCCCATTGATGAACAGCAGTTTCCGCGCTGGTGTGGATGCCACACTTCGACCGATGTCATCAAGAACTGCCATCAAAGTTGATGCACTCAACGACATGGTTCCGGCGGACCACAGATGTTCATTTGACTTTGTATACGCAAGCGTTGGCAACAGCCAAGCATTGGTTTCTGCTCCCGCTTGCTCCACGGCAGCTCGTGCAGCCGCATCAGCCACCACAAAATCCGTGTTGAGCGGAAGGTGTGGCCCATGTTGTTCAATGGCTCCCAGCGGGAGGACAACAATGGAGTCACTGGTGAGTGATGAAGCGATTTCCGGAGCTCGAAGATCAGCCAACAAACGTGATGCAGAAACCATTTCAACACGCTACATGAATGAAAGAATGTGAACATGTCGAAATCTCGTCCCACCGACTTTGATGCCATTGTCATTGGTGCGGGCCACAATGGGCTCATCACTGCGGCGTACCTCGCTCGCAGTGGCCTCTCCACACTTCTCATCGAGGCACGACATGAAGTTGGCGGAACCGCCGCATCAGACACCTTTGCTGGCGCTCGAGTGAACATCTGCAATTGCGATCACCTCACCTTCCGCACCACGTCAATTTCCGACGAACTCAATTTGCGTGAACTTGGACTCGAATACATCACCATCGAACCTCCACAAATCAATGGTGACTGGAACACCGAAAATTTCTGGCCGTTGTGGCACGACCTTGATCAAACACTTGATGCACTCGCATACAGCCATCCAGAATCCGTGGATGGATACCGCAGATACGCCACCGATGTCATTCCCGTTGCCAAGTTGATTCTGGATGCAGCCAGCAACCCACCCACTCGTGGCTCTCTCATTTCATCCGTCGTCAAACGTGGGGGTCGTGGAGTCGGCACCATGCTGAAGATGAGCCGTATGTCTGCTGCTGATGTCATGAGGCAGTACTTCACCGACGAATCCATCATCGGACCTGCCATGGTGGAAGGGCCCGTTGTATGGGGTCTGTCACCAGAGACGCCCGGCACGGGCCTGGGAGCAGTGGCTTTCGCATTGCGACACGTTGCACAATTGGGTCGTCCTAAGGGCGGCAGTGGCGCACTTCCCGACGCGCTCAAACAATCCTTTTTGAATGCAGGCGGAATGTTGCGCACAAGCACTCGCGTGGTGGGGATTGTGTGTGAGGGAAACCGAGTGAGTGCGGTGCAAACAGGCGACGGAGCAACCGTCACCGCAAAGGTCGTGGTATCTGCGTGCGATCCCCACAGCACTTTTGTGCGCTGGCTCAAGAATCCTCCCGCTCGTTCACAGTCTCTTATTGATCGTTGGAAGAAGACCCCGGTTGGTGAAGGGTACGAATCAAAGATCGATGCCGTCGCAACTTCGGTTCCGCTTTTCAATGGACTACGGCATGAAGGTTTGGCCAACACTCCCCTTGGTTCCACCACCATCGTGAGTCCGTCCTTGGTGGAGCTTCATCGTGGCGCGCAACTGATGCACGAAGGTCGCACCATGCCGCGCATGGCAATGATCACTAACACACCGTCTGTAAGCGACAACACTCTTGCTCCTGCGGGTAAACATGTGCTGAGTCTCGAAACACTTTTTACTCCGTACTCGTTCACTGATGGCTGGAGCGACACCTCCGAACCTGAGCGTTGGCTACGGCAGTTCGGAACATTGGTGCAACCCGACTTCGTGGACTCCATTTCTGAATGGCGAACCATGACGCCGGCTCACTATGAAACAGAATTTCATCTACCAAAGGGCCATGCCACCAGTTTTGCGGGTGGACCACTTGCTGCTCTTTTGGGAACAACACCCGAGCTCACCAGATATCACACTCCCATCAAGGGCTTGTACATAACTGGAGCAGCCACGTTCCCTGGTGCTGGTGTTTGGGGAGCCAGTGGACGCAATGCCGCATTGACGGTTTTGAAAGAACTGAAGTAGTACCTACGCGTCTTTGACGATCCCGTCGCGCTTCACCACGGGATCCTTGTCCGACCAAGGAAAGTTGATCCACAAATCCGTGTGCTTCCACACGTACTGGCACTGCACCACTGAATGCGACTTCTCGTACAGCACGGCAGAACGCACTTCCTTCACGCGCCCCTTGAAGAAATCTTCAACGATCTTCAAAGTGTGACCGGTATCAGCGACATCGTCAACGATGAGCACACGTGCAAAACGGAGTTCCACCAAATCGGGAACGGGCGGGAGAATCATGGGAACCGGTAGACGCTCATCGACACCGGTATAGAACTCCACGTTCATGGTGTACAAGTTCTTCACCGCAAGTGCGTAACCGAGCGCACCCGCCGCAAGCAATCCACCGCGAGCAATCGCCAGGATGATGTCTGGCTCGTACCCCGAGTCAGCAACTTGTGTAGCAAGCTCTCGGCTTGCCACTCCGAAGGTGTCCCAGGACATAATTTCGCGTTCGCTCACGACACAAAACTACTCTGTCAGACCACCACCGTCCGATTCCGCGAGGGAATGCAAACGATTTGTTAAGCGCCGAACTTCGGGGGGCGTCCTTCGGTCTTGGCCTTCAGAGTCTCACGATGGTCACTTGAGAAGCTCGCCATGATTTGCTGACGATTCTCCATGTCGATGGCCGCCTGTAGACCCGGAATCTCCAGGGATGACCACATGCCTTCCTTCGTGAGAGCAACACCTAGAGGTGTATTGAGCTTGATCTCCTCGGCCTTTGCAATCGCAGTATCCATCAAGACGTCGTCGGGTACTGCGTCGAATACAAGACCAATTCGCGCAGCTTCCTCTGCGTCAAACAGGCGCCCGGTGAGCATCAATTCATGTGCGCGTGCGGCACCCACCAAACGCGGCAACAACCAACTGGTTCCAATGTCACATGCTGAAAGACCAATACGGATAAAAGCAGCATTGAACCGCGCCGATTGGGAACACAGACGGATATCCGACCCCATCACCAAGGCAAATCCACCGCCCGATGCCGCACCATTCACCGCAGCGATGATGGGCTGAGGGATCGACCGCATCCGTGGAATCAACGATGCGATGTGTTTCTGCACGGCGAAAGACTTCTCCACAGATCCGTGCCACTCAAACCCGGGCGCTTGTCCATAACCACCCAGATCCAGACCCGCACAGAAGCCACGACCAGCACCAGTGAGAATGACAACCCTGCAGTCCCGGTCACGGGAAATAGCGGACAATCCCTCATGCAGTTGTTCCACCAGCTCCGACGTCATTGCGTTCAGTTTCGAGGGTCGATTCAACGTGACAAGGGTGACCCCATCTCGAATCTGGGATATTTCAACTTCAGCCATACGCCATCGTGCCACGACTACATTGACCTCATCGATACTGAAGTGCAGAACACCCTCAGAGAAGCCACCATCATGGCCTTTCGTCAAGGGCGAAACGACCCAACTTTCGCGATCCACGAGGGGTCAGTGTGGCGCGCCACATGGACACCTCTAGGTCCTGGCGCGGTACAGATCAGACATCCATTGAGCGACTCCCCCTTGTGCTTTGGATTTGGCCCTGGTGGACAATGGTTGGAGCAACGAGCTCTTGACCTCCTGGGAAAGCAAGACCTCATTCCCACCATCACACCAGCTCATGCAGCCGTGGCTGCTGCACAACGAAGATTCGGTCAATTACGACTGGGTCGATCATTGAGCGCTTACCACGAACTTTTGCCAGCCGTGCTTGGACAGCGCGTGACGGCAGTTGAAGCTCTCCGACAGTGGAGAGATCTGGTGTATGAATTTGGCGAACCTGCACCAGGACCGCTGCCCACTCTTCGCTTGCCGCCAACACCGGAACGGCTGGCAGCCATCCCATATTTCTCCCTGCACGCGTTTGGGATCGAGAAAAAGAGAGCCGACACCCTTCGGGCTGTGGCGCGAGATTCCGAATGGCTGATCAACACCGACTTCTCATGCGTGGCACCATCAGTGGCTACTGAGCAGTTACGACGCATTCCGGGTGTGGGTGTGTGGACAGCAGCCGTAGCAGGTGGACTTGCCTTTGGAGACCCCGACGCACTCCAAGTGGGTGATTTCCACGTGAAGAACACTGCCGCCTGGGCACTTCGCGCGGTGGCACGTGGCACCGATGAGGAAATGGTGGCCGACATGGTCCCATACGCGGGCCAACGACATCGCGTCATGCGTTGGTTGGAACTGGCGGGCCATAGAGCCCCCGCTCGAGGTGCGCGCCAGCGTATTGTTTCCATCACCCGTCTTTAGGGTCTCTATGGAAAAACAATCCCTTCTTTCACGTACGTTCTCCTTGCCTCCTGCATCAGATCCTTGGGGTCGCGCGTTGCGCCGTGCAGGCATCGCATACGCATTGTCACGATTCTTTGCAGTGATGGGCGCCGCTATCACGGTGGCGGCTCAGGCGGTTTTTGCCCGACTCAATGACGAGGAACCAGTAGGCGGGCTCAACGGTCTTGCCCAAGTGTTCGATAGCTGGGACGGACATTGGTATCTCGACGTCGTACGCCACGGCTATCCACACCACATCATGCCCAATGTCACCTATTTGGTGCCCGATGCGCGCGCGGCCTTCTTCCCGCTGTATCCGCGCCTTGTGCATTACATCGACTTGCTTGTTCCTGGTGGACCAGTCAGCGTGGCACTGTTTATCAACCTGGTGCTCGGAGGCGTATTCGTCTACCTGGTCGGCTACTTGTGCCGAGATCTGTTCGACGACCGCACTGCAGAAAAGGCAATGATCATCGCCGCACTGTTCCCCGGAAGTTTCGTCCTTAGCTTTGCCTATAGCGAGGCGTTGCTTCTCACCATCGCTGCACTCACCTTCATTGCGCTTCGTCAGAAATCATGGGTACTCGCGGGCCTCCTTGCATCGCTCGGCACGGCTTGTCGCCCCAACGGAATTGCCCTGGTTGCGGCATGTGCCGCGGCTGCCTTTGTGGCAATCAAGGAGGACAAGGAGTGGAAGTCGCTGGCGGCTCCCCTTCTGGCTCCATGGGGCTTTGTAGGGTTCATGGTGTTCCTGAGATTCCACACGAACGAGAATGCTGCATGGTTCCGTGTGCAGCGTGAGGCTTGGAAGGAAGGCACAAGTTTCGGTGCAACAGCAGTGAGCCGTACCGCTGATTTCTTCTTGCATCCCACCAGCAGCCCAACGTCAGTTCTCACGGCCGCTTCAATGTTCGCCATGATCATTGCGCTGTACTTCCTCTATAAGTACCGATTGCCCCTCATGTACCTCGCGTATTCGGCGGTTGTGTTGGGTCTCATGCTGATTCCGGCAACTGTCACAGCTCGCCCACGCTTCTTGTACACGGCATTCCCGCTCATCTTCCCGGTAGCGCGAGCATTGCGTGACGACGACGACAAATGGTGGCCGGCAACGGCGCTTCTACTGGCAACCGGTCTGGTGGCCGTGACGGGCCTCTACGGCGTGCGCGCCGCAATTCCCTGATCTACAGCGGCAAACGACGCCAAATGGCGATGGGAAGATTCTTGAGAATCAGGAACATCCACTGAAGAATTCCTGGGGCCCAAACAACTTTGCTGTTTGACGAAATGCCCTTCTCCACGATTTTTGCAACAGAGTCTGCGTCGGTGGAGAATGGCGCCTTCGACATTCCGGCTGTCATCTTGGTGGTGACGAACCCAGGGCGAACCACCAGCACCGAAGCGCCGGTCCCCTCCAATTCGTGGTCCAAAGCCAGGGCAAACCCATCGATGCCTGCCTTGGTGGCACCGTATGCAGGATTGCCCTTTCGCACGCGTTCACCTGCCACTGAGGACAACAACACGATTTTTCCGTAACCCTGCGAACGCATACGTGCAGCCAGGCTGTACATGAGGACCATCTTGCCCGTGAAGTTCACACTCGCCATCGAGACCACACCGACTGGATCCGCGTAATAGTCATGACCTTCGTTCAACAACCCTTGAGCCAGAACTGCAACATCAATATCCCCTACGGCATCCACTACTTCGTTCACCACGTGAACGATGGACTCTGCATCGGATGCGTCGTATCGCACGTGATGCACTTCAAGGTCTGGGTACTCATACATCAGCGACTGTGACACTTCGGCTGCGGCCTCAATATCGCGACTGACGAGAACCAGGTTGGCCACTCCGGGCTTCACAACTCGCTTGAGAATTGCTTGTCCTATTTCACTCGTTCCACCGAACAACACAATGTTCTGCGCAACTCCAACACCGTTTTTCATCATGATCTCCTAGGTTCTACAAGTCCGAGTCGTCGCGCAAGGTCACTGCGCCACACACCATTCGGATCCATTTCGTGCTGCGTGTTCATCCACTCATCAAGGCGCGCATAGCCGCGTCGCACTGCGCTGGGTGACACATGAGAGTCTTTGGCCAAGTAGTGACGTCCACCGGCATCGAGCACCATGGAGTCGACCTTTGCCAACAATTCTGCAAGTCCTTTGATTCCGGCAGCGATGTCCAACGTAAGAGTCCAACCTTCGGTAGGGAAAGACATAGGTGCATCATTTTGTGGTCCCATGCGCTTCAACACTGCAAGGAATGAACCAACTCCAGCTGCAGAGAAAGTCTCAATCACCTGGCGCAACACATCGGTTCGATCAAGTGGAACGATGAATTGATACTGAATGAAACCCTGGTTTCCGTACAAGCGATTCCACTTGTTCACACCGTCAAGCGGGTGGAAGAAGGCAGGAATGGACTCGAGTCCTACGTGGCGTTTCGATGGTGCTTTGCGAAACCAGGCCTCATTGAACACCTTGATGGAGAACTTGTTCAGTAGACCATTCGGAACCCAACCAGGCGCAGACACGGTGAGCCGTGGGTCGTATGCGCAAGGTTCATCGGAATCAACTTCGTTCGCCGATGCATGATCCCCACGCGTGAGAACACCGCGCCCCATGGATGACCCGGTGGCCAACAGATCGACCCAACACACGGAGTAGCGGTAATCGTCGTCAGATCCATCGGACGACATGGCCTCGCACACCGCATCGAAATTCGCAAGACGTTCTGTTTCCACGCGCACTCGCGAAGACTCAATGGGGAGCATCGCAATGGTGGCGCGAAGAATGATTCCCGTGAGTCCCATTCCACCCACGGTGGCCCAAAACCATGCGGGGTTGCTCTCGGGAGAGAGTTCCACGATGTCTCCATTGGCCAACAACAGAGTCATCGATCGAACATGTTGGCCAAAACTGCCGTCTAGATGGTGGTTCTTACCGTGCACATCTGAGGCAATTGCTCCCCCCACAGTCACAAATCGCGTTCCAGGCGTGACGGGTACGAACCAGCCACGGGGAACGCACATGCGCAGAATGGAATCGAGGCTGACGCCTGCACCAACAGAGAGCATGCCCGACACGGGATCGAGGTCAGCATCGATACCCAATGGGTCAGATTCATTGGCCATCTCAATGACTCGGCCACCAGCATTCTGGGCAGCTGCTCCATACGACCTGCCGAGACCACGCGCAATGACTCCCCGGTCGTTCGCGCCGTACACGGCCTCACGGATTGACTGCGGGTCGTTAGTGGTGATGACATCGGCCACGGTCCACGCGGTACGACCCCAACCAGAAAGGCGCTGCATCGTCATTGTTCAAGTGTAGACCCGCATCCAAGGCGGAATCGGGAGTTACTTCCCTATGTACACAGCCAATCCATACACCACAACCCACACAAATCCGTACAGCTGTATGGCTCGGTCTCGAAGGAACACTTCTTCCGGAGCTCCACCGCCGCCGTTTTCTAGCACCATGAGGTACCGAAGTAGCGCAAGCAGCATGGGAACGATAGATAGTGCGTGGAATGGAAAATCCTCATTCGCTGCAGACGCATTCTCGAATGCCCACATGCAATACGTGACCACCGTTGCGGTACAGGAAATTCCGAGAACTTGACGAAGATAGGTGACGGTGTAGGCCTTCAACGATGCACGCGTGGTGACAGCTTGATCGCCCAATTCCACCAATTCGGCGAATCGCTTTCCTGTCACAATGAAGAACGAACCAAATGTGGTGCACATGACGAACCAATTCGACATGGGAGTTTGTGTACCGGCGGCACCGGCCATTGCGCGCAACACAAACCCTGCAGCAACGATTGCCAAGTCAAGCAACGGCACGTGCTTCAACCTGGTGCTGTAACACAGTGTCATCACGGCATAGAGCGCAACGATTCCACCCGCTTGTGCACGAACGGCGTAAGCCAGAACCGGACCACCCAGCAACATGGCACTGCCGACGACACGAGCAACAGCAAGTGGAATTGCACCGCTGGCAATGGGTCTGTTTTTCTTCTTTGGATGTAGACGATCCTGCTCGACATCCTGAATGTCGTTCCAGTAGTAGGTGCCACTGGCCGCCAAGCAGAATGCAACAAAAACCACCAATGTTTGTGAGAGCGCATGCCATTCATTGAGCACTCCCAAGGCTCCGGGTGCCGCAAAGACGAGGACATTCTTTGTCCACTGGTTGGGGCGAGCCTCTTTGATGAGCGCCTTGATCATTGTGGAGCCATTTCCAAGTCGCGCTTTCCCACCCATTCCGCGTGTGCCGCCATTGCCAACATGGGTTCATCTCCACTGGAATCACCGTACGCGTATCGCACGCTCTCCACGTTCACGCCAGCGTCCCTGCACCATTCGGTGATGCGATTCACTTTTTCGGTTCCACGACAGTTTGCACCCACCAATTGGCCGGTGTACGAGCCATCTTCTTGTTCCAGAGTTGCGCACAAAACCGCGTCTACTTCCAACAGATCGCCCAACGGTTCCAGGTACGGGCTAAGGGATGCAGAGACCAATATGACCACGTGTCCTTCAGCCTGGTGCCAGCGCAATCTCGCCGCAGTGTCTGCACGCATCCAATTGGCGGCAACGTGCGCTGCAAACTGCACACCCTCTTCGTCTACCGAGTCCACTGACTTTCCAGCGAACAATTCCTTGACGAACAACAACTTCAATCCATCGCGATCGCGTTTGAACAACATGGAAACAACGGTGGGAAAATTACGCACGATGGTCGACACGGTTTTTGGCACACCAGCCACTCGCAACACGAACGGGACCACGCAATCACGCACAGTCAGCGTGTTGTCCACATCAAAAACAGCAACGGTCAGTTCCACCGCACGAAGGCTAGTGGTAGCCCGCTCACTAGCCGAGGATTGACGCCATGTCCTCGAAATAGCGCGGCCAACTCTTTGACACCACCTGCGGGTCTTGAATTTCGGCGGTTCCCGCAGCAAGCGATACGAGGGCCAATGCCATCGCCAAACGGTGATCATGGTGAGTTCCGAAGGACGCAGGCGTCAGTGTGTTGACACCCTGAATGGAGAGGCCATCATCGTCCACTTGCACGTGAGCACCAGATTTGGAGAGTTCATTCGCCAAATCACCCAGACGGTCACTCTCCTTCTTGCGAATGAAACCAACACCCGTGATCGTCGAGACACCTGAGGCGATTGCACAAACAGTGGCCACTGCCGGCACCAAATCCGAGCAATCTTCCATGTTCTTGATTAGCGGAAGCAATGGAGACTCGGCATCACGTTCAAACACCACGTCGGACCCGTCCACGACGACCTTTGCACCCATTTCTTCAGCGATACGTGCCATTGCAGCATCACCTTGCATGTGAGACGTAGCGAGATCGCAAACACGAACTCGTCCACCCCGCATCAGCAAGGCCGCAATGGGAAAAGCTGCAGACGAATAATCAGGTTCCACCGTGTAGTCACGTGCCACGTATCCGCCTGCACGCACCTCGATGCGATGGTTGGAAATGTTGACATCCGCACCAAAGCTACGCATCACATGCGCTGTCATTTCAACATACGAACGGGATACAAGATCGCCCTCCACCAAGATGGTGAGGCCTTGCGGAAGTGTGGGAGCAATCAGCATGAGGGCCGAAATGAATTGGCTTGACACATCACCACGTATTGATACATGGCCACCCACACAGTCGCCCCTAGAGACCGACACAGGCAGATGACCGGGTTCGCCAAGCGGAGCGATGTTGACGCCCAAGGATTCCAAGGCATCATGCAAATCATGCATGGGGCGTGCCCGCAATGGTTCCGCTCCGTCAATCACCGTTGTTGATTCACTCAAAGCTGCCACAGCAGTGAGAAACCGAGACGAAGTACCTGCCAAGCGAGCATCAACGATGCCAGGCAAGGATGCAACGGGATTTCCCGACACCACGTATGCGCTCTCATTCAGCTGATGACACCTACCAAGTTCAGAAAGAACAGAAATGATCACGGCGGTGTCATCTCCATCAGGGAGACCGCTCACAATGCTGTCACCGTTTGCAAGCATTGCGCACACGAGTGCTCGATTCGCCACACTCTTGGAACCAGGGACACGCACAACAGCGTCCAGCGGTCCAACGGACGGTGTGATGAATCTCGTGGTCATGAGAGTGGATGAATTGCTGGTCGGAATCCGCGCGCAATCAGACCACCGCGGAACGTATCGGCATGCTCGGAACGAATGACCACCACCATCACACCGCGGTCGCCTTCAACGGAGTGCACCACTTCGAAGTCGTAGATGTTGACACTGAGCTCTCCCGACAATGTGAACACATCGGCTGCCGAACCAGGTCGGTCCGGAATAGGAATACGAACTTCGGCAAGTGCCTCCACCGGACCAGCACCGGTGGGTAGGTTCATTCGCGCAAGTCGTGCCTTTTCAAGTCGAGCGAACAAGGCATCGCGGTCTTGCTGGGCGACAACGGTTCTCATTTCCGAGAGGCCCGCGATGAGAGCATCGAGTCCGCGCACGATGGACTCTTGATTCTGCTCGCAGATATCCAGCCAAATACCCGGACGACTTGATGCGATACGTGTCATGTCACGAAATCCACCAGCAGCCAATCGCAACAATGCCAAGTGCTCTTCAGAACGATCATCGGCCAGACCCATGAGTGTTGCAGCCGTGAGATGCGGAACGTGGCTGACCGTGGCGACCACGTCATCATGGCGGACTGGATCAAGGGCAACCACTTCAGCACCAAAGCGCGATACCAAACCTGCCACAACGGCAAAACTCTCATCGGTGGAGGAAGAATTGGGCGTGAGTACCCACGTTGCACCATCGAACATTGTGGCGTCAGCACCGTCGAGCCCGTCGAGTTCCGAACCTGCCATGGGGTGACCCGGCACGAATCGAGGATCACTCACTTCCCTTGCTACATGTGTCTTCACTGAGCCGACATCCGTGACGACACCCGACGTGTGCTTCAACGCGTAGTTCACTTGTTCAATCACGGTTCCCACGGGCGTGGCCACAAAAGTGATGTGCGCGTCCGGGAACAGACCCGCATGGGAGATGATGCCGCGCGCTGCCGCATCGCTCACCGTGGATTCCTTGGCGTCAGAACCACCCACTTCAAAACCCAATTGCACCAGCGCAAGCGCAATGGATCCACCAATGAGACCGAGACCCAAGACATTGGCGCGCGGAGGGTGTGGATTGTTCGGCAAAGACACGTCTACATGGTATCCGTGGCGTCTTGGTCGACAGCCCTGGTTAATGCACGCACCTCGTCCGTGGTGAGCTCACGCCATTGTCCCGGTCGCAATTTGGTGTCGCGCAATGGTCCAATGCGAGTGCGCACGAGTCGCAACACGGGATATCCCACTGCGTCACACATTCTTCTCACTTGGCGATTGCGTCCTTCGTGAATCACGATGCGAAGGACTCCGGGCTCCAACTGACCCACCTCGGCCGGAGCGGTCATGCCGTCTTCCAATTCCACACCATCGCGCAGCGCACGCAACGCCCCGTGCGACACACCTTTAGGGCCACATTGCACTTCGGCAATGTATTCCTTCTCTACGCCATGGCTGGGGTGCGTGAGGAACTGAGTGAGCTGCCCATCGTTCGTCAGAATCAACAAGCCAGTGGTGTCAATATCCAATCGGCCCACCGAAAATACACGCGGCTCTGCAGGTACAAGGTCGACCACGGTTTCACGATCATGTGTGTCGAACGAGGTAGTGACCACTCCTTCAGGTTTGTTCAACAAGTAGTACACCAATCCAGGGAGAAGTCCGACGGGACCACCGTCGACGCACACTTCGTCATGCTCCACATCAACCCGGCGGCCCAGAATTGCAACTTCGCCATTCACGGTGACACGCCCGTCCTCGATTAATTCCTCACAAATACGCCGTGAGCCGAAACCGGCCCGAGCCAAGACCTTTTGCAGTCGTTCTCCTTCGGCATTGCGTGCGTTCTCCACCATTTGCTCCCACAATGGTGGTTCTGGCACCGCGCCTCCCGGCGGGGTTGATGATGACATGATTATTCGCCTGCTGGATTTTCGGATTCAGGTGCATCATCAGACGCAACGGGGGCATCGGGCTCAAGACGAAGGGTCTTCTCCAAAGCCTCCACCAAACTTGCATCGGGCACGAATGAGGCAATGGGCGGCAAATCATCAAGTGACGCCAATCCAAGTTTCTCTAGGAACAATTGCGTGGTCCCCCACATCACTGCTTGACCAGGACCACTGTCACGGCTCACTGGTGCGATGTATGCACGTCCGTGCAAAGTGCGCATCACCGCATCAGGATCAACTCCGCGAATGGATGCAATTTGCAAACGAGAGATGGGCTGCTTGTAGGCAATGATGGCCAAAGTCTCCAATGCCGCGCCCGACAAACGGGCGCGTTGGCCATCGAGGATGAAACGTTCCACATAAGGAGCCATATCGGGGTGTGTTTGGAATCTCCATCCACCGGCCACTTTGGCCACCTGGAATCCGTGCCCTGCGGCTTCGTAGGTTTCTGCAAGTTGCACGCACACAGACTCGATGGTGGCGCTCGGAATCTCCACAAGTTGCGCGATGAGATCGGTAGGCACTGGCTCTTGAGCAACCATGAGAATCGCCTCGACAGCGCGCACGATTTCTTCGGTGACTTCACCCTTCATATGAATCAATCTCCATTGGTTCGGTTGTTCCAGGTCCGTGACCAGTCCACTGCACAACAATGTCGCCGAAGCGATCACTTTGTTCAATTTCAATGAAACCTTGTTTGTACATTTCGAGCAGCGCCAGGAAACGAACGACAATCTCCAATCGCTCCACCAAGTCCGATGTCAGTCGGCGGAAAGAAGACGAACCCATCCGTGGCAGTTCATCCATGAGTTCCTCTACCGCTTCGGCAACGGTGAACCGGATGGGGTTCACGTGGAACAAATTGATTTCCAGACGCGGTTTCGGCGTGATTGCGCTGAGGAAACCCTTTTCCAACTTCTGGATGGTGATGCCCTCCAACAAATCGGGTGTCACCGAATCAAATCGCTCGTCGGGACCCACCGAGCGTCCATACACGCGGTCCGCGTCATCCACGAATTCAGCAAGAATCTTCGCAACGTCTTTGAACGTCTTGCACTCCAGCAAGCGAGCCAACAGCAAGTCACGCTCTTCCCACAGGGCCAACTCTTCGTCAAGGTCAACACTTTCCTTGCCGGGAAGCAACCGACGAGCCTTGATTTCAATGAGAGTGGCCGCGATGAGCAAAAATTCGGTGGCGATTTCAAGGTCAAGATCTTGCATCTTCGCCAATTCCAGCAAGTACGCATCCACGATGGTGGAGAGCTTGATCTCGTGAATATCCACCTCTTCACGCATGATGAGGTGCAGCAACAGGTCGAGCGGGCCCTCAAAAACCGATGTTGCTACTTCAATTGCCACGGGTTCATGGTACTTGTCCGACCGCGTCCGTCTCCCAATTGCTAGTGCCCGTTGGGGGCCCAGGAAGTAGCGTTTTTGATGTGCCAAGAGTCCTGTCCTGCATCCAACCCACCGGTTCTGTCCATTTGGGCAACTATTTGGGGGCACTCGTCAATTGGGTGAGCGGCCAGCATGACGGAGATGTGTACCACGGGATCGTTGACTTACATGCTCTCACCGTCACCGAAACCCCACATGTTCTGGGTAACCAAACCATTGAGTTGGCAGCCATGTTGTTCGCCGTCGGTCTCGACCCCAATGTGGCCACCGTTTTCGTTCAAAGCCACATCCACGAGCACTCCGAACTGGCGTGGATCATGGAATGCACCGTTTCATACGGCGAACTCAGCCGCATGACGCAATTCAAGGACAAGTCAGCCAAACGAGAGGGAGATTTCATCTCAGCGGGTCTCTTCACCTACCCCGCACTCCAAGCTGCCGACATTCTTTTGTACGACGCTGATGAGGTGCCCGTGGGCGAAGATCAACGCCAGCACATTGAAATCACCCGCGATATCGCAATTCGTTTCAACCACAGATTTGGCGACACCTTCGTGTTGCCAAAGGCCGTGCATCCCAAGGCAGGTGCTCGCGTCATGGACTTGCAGGACCCCACATCAAAAATGTCGAAGTCCGCAACAACGGACAGTGGCATCATCTACATGCTCGATGAAAATTCGGTCATCGAGAAAAAGTTCAAGCGTGCCGTCACCGATTCGGACGGAGTCGTTGCCTATGACCGCGAGAATAAACCCGGCGTGGCCAACCTTCTCGACATCCTCGCTGCCGCATCACACACCACGGTCGAGAATTTGGTCGATCAATATTCGCAATACGGACCGCTCAAGAAAGATGCAGGCGATGCGGTGATCGCACTTCTCGACCCCATTCGTACGCGCTACCACGAACTCATGAACGATCGCGGCGAACTGGCTCGATTGCTGTCCATCGGAAATGATCGAGCCCGTGAAGTTGCGGCACAAACTCTCGGCCGTGCGCACAACGCCATCGGTCTCTTGCCTCGAATCTAGATATTGTCTGCCGCGCGCAGTGCCGCGGCAATGTCATCTTTTGCATCACCGGACAAAATGTCGAGAGTTCGTTGATCACTGATGCCCTGCAACATGGCGATACCGATTTCTTCGTGCTGATGGTATGTGGCAAATCTCTTGCCTCGCGGCCCCACAAGAGTAGCAATCACGCGTAACGGCCAATTCAAACGAGACGCGTTCTTGCCCACATCATGCAACAAAGCAGCTGCCTGCTCTTCACGTTTGGCCCACGGAATGATCGTCAGGAAACGGTCGAGCACTTCCATGGAATGCGCCTGATCCCGCGGCGCCATGGCCCACCACAATTCGAATTCATCATGCGTCAACAGCCGTTCGGCTCTTTCTACCAAATGACCACTCAAGGGGCGATTGTCACGAGAACTCCATGCACGCTTTGCCAGGTGAACTATTGAATCCATCAACCCCTCGCTCTCGGATGCGCGTCTCGATACACATTCCACAAACGCTCTTGCGAAACTTTTGTGTAGATCTGTGTGGTGGAAATAGTGGCATGGCCCAGCATCTCCTGAACAATGCGCAAATCAGCACCATGTTCCAGCATGTGTGTAGCGCACGAGTGTCGCAGCACATGCGGCGATAACTCCCTGTTGATGCCCGCCGCCAATCCTGCATCGCGAACGATGTTCCAAGCCTTTTGTCGATTCATTCGACGACCCCGATTCGTGAGAAATACTGCTTCCTTGTCGGCTGCGCGAGTCCACACCTCGGGAACGAGAGCCTCCCTCCCACCCGGTGACAAATACGCACGTAGATGCTCTTCAGCCATTCGACCAAAAGGCACCACTCGCTCCTTCGAACCTTTGCCGAACAGTCGCACGACACGTGCCGACAAGTCCACATCCTCCACATTCAAATCGCATGCCTCAGAAATTCGGGCGCCCGTGGCATACAGAAATTCCAACAAAGCCCGATCTCGCAAATTGATAGATGCCTCACCCGTCACAGAACCCAACAGTGACTCCACCTCATCCATGGACAATGGCTTTGGCACACCCGCAGAAACCTTCACACCCTCTACGTGCGCACCGGGATTCGTGTGTCGCACATCCTCGGCAACCAGATAACCGTGCAGCATCCGTACCGCAGCCAATCGTCGGGCAGTACTTGCCGCAGCCTCGCCGGACGATTGCAGAGATCGAATGAATGCCTCTACATCGTCATCAACGGCGTTCATCACATCACTGGAACGTGCATGCAAAAAATCAACATATCGACGCAGATCTCGTCGATACGAGGACACCGTGTTTGCAGCTCGACCTCGCTCCACTGTCATCCAGCGCAAGAAATCCTCGACGAGTGTGTCGCAGTTCTTGATTGCCGTCATGTACTCAAACTAGAAGATGCGGGAACCGTCGCACCGCCAACATGAGTCCATAGGCAGTTTTTGCATCCTGAATGCGACCGTCGTCCACCATTGCAATCGCTTCCCTAACGGGCACAAGGTGCACCGTCATGAAATCTTCTTCAGGACCATGTGGCTCTGCTTCACCCAAGACCACACCGTGGGTGACAAACACCTCCACGGTGGAATCAGTGACACCTGGCGACGACAAACACGTGCCGAGATGTTCGGCGTTGGTGGCCACGTAACCAGTTTCTTCCTTCAGTTCACGTACTGCCGTCACCATGGGCTCTTCACCTTCCACATCGCGCATTCCTGCTGGCAATTCAAGAACATACGAATCGAAAGTGGCGCGATATTGCGACACCAAAATCACGTGGTTCTCCTGCGTCACCGCAACTATCGCTACCGCACCAGGAGTGGACACAAAAGTGCGTTCAAATTCGTCGTTGCGTGGTGACTGTATGAAACGTCGTAACAGCCTGAACATGGCCCAAGAATGGACTACCTCGTCGCGTGTTGAGACAAAACCAGAGGAATGCTCTGATTGCATGACGTATCTAGGCCGTGGCGTTGGCCGCAGAGTTGACCCCAGCGAGTCGCTTCTCACGATTCACCAAAGCTGCGCCGATGAGTTCGCGGAACAACGGGTGAGGGCGATCAGGTCGGCTCTTGAATTCAGGATGCGCCTGTGTCGCCACCCAATATGGATGGTCGGTCAGTTCGATGAACTCCACCAAACGTTTGTCAGGCGAATTTCCGCTGAACACAAAACCCGAATCTTCAAATCGTGTGCGGTAATTGTTATTGAATTCCCAGCGGTGACGATGTCGCTCGCTGACCACATTCTCTCCGTACGCCTCAGCCACCTTCGTGCCAGGCTCCAATACCGCAAGGTATGCACCCAAACGCATGGTGCCGCCCATGTCGGTGACATCACGTTGATCATTCATCAGGTCGATGACTGGATTTGCAGACGCAGGGTCGAACTCGGTGCTGTTTGCATCGGCCATACCCAATACATGGCGTGCATATTCAATGGTCATTACTTGCATACCCAAGCAGATTCCCAAGCAAGGCAACAAGTTCTCGCGCGAGTATTCAGCAGCTGCAATTTTTCCTTCAATGCCGCGCGCGCCGAATCCACCCGGAATCACCATGCCATCGAGTCCACTCAAACGTCCTGATGCAAGCAGACCCTCCACATCCTCTGCTTGAATCCAGTCGATCTCCACTTTGGCTCCGTGGAAGAACCCGGCATGTTTCAAACTTTCCACCACCGACAGGTACGCATCTTGCAATTCCACGTACTTACCAATGAGACCGATCTTCACCGGCTTTACGGCAGCGTCAACTTGCGCCACCAACGATTCCCAGGTGGACAAATCGACTTCGCCGTCGATGCGCAATACATCGCACACCACCGCGTCCAGACCTTCTTCATGAAGAATGAGTGGCAACTCATAGATGTTTCGCGCGTCCGCTGCGTTGATCACTGCCTTCGCATCCACGTCGCACATGTGTGAAATCTTGCGCTTCAAGCCTGTGCTCAGGGGTTCTTCACTTCGACACACAATCACGTCTGGTTGAATGCCTCGAGAACGCAATTCGGTCACGCTGTGCTGAGTGGGCTTGGTCTTCTGTTCGCCGCTGGGTCCGATAAATGGCACCAAGGTCACGTGCAGGTAACACACATTGTCTCGACCTGCTTCGTTACGGAACTGGCGAATTGCCTCAAGGAACGGCAGAATTTCAATGTCTCCCACGGTGCCGCCCACTTCGGTGATCACAACGTCGGTGTCTTCCGTGGCAATGCGCTTGATACGGCGCTTGATTTCATCGGTGACATGGGGAATCACCTGCACGGTCTTGCCCAGGTAGTCACCCCGGCGCTCGGCAGCCAGCACAGCTTGGTAGATGGAGCCTGTGGTGGCATTCGAACTGCGTGTCAGGTTCTCATCAATGAACCGCTCGTAATGACCAAGGTCGAGGTCTGTTTCGCCGCCATCGTCGGTGACAAAAACTTCGCCGTGTTCGAACGGATTCATAGTGCCTGGGTCAACGTTGATGTACGGATCCAGTTTTTGCATTGTGACGCGAAGGCCACGCATCTTGAGCAATCGACCAAGCGAAGACGCTGTGAGACCCTTACCGAGTGAACTTGCAACGCCACCCGTCACGAAAATGTGCTTTGGCATTGGAACTCCCGCCAGACTGAAACCGCTAACGGGATTTCAGCATAACGCATGGAGCACTGTCACCAAGCAACGGCTACTTGGCCCGACCTTTACGCGGCTTGGACTGACCCAGAGATGCCAAAAGATCCTCAGCGTGCGCCGTGGCAGATGCGTCGGCAACACCACCCGACAACATGCGCGCAATCTCGGTGGCTCTGTTCTCCCGAGAGACGTGTTGGGCACCACCAAAGGTGCGTCCCGACTTCACGGACTTTGAGACCACCACTTGGTGATGAGCCGACGCGGCAACCTGAGGGAGATGAGTCACGGCAAATACTTGGTGTCGTTCCCCAAGTTCCCTCAATGCTGATGCAACAGCCACCGCCGCCGAGCCTCCGATGCCGGCATCGACTTCGTCGAAGACCATGGTGGCGGGATCATCGCTCAGTACCAGTCGAAGAGCCAACATGACACGAGCCAGTTCACCACCACTTGCCACCTTGGTGAGTGGCTGTGGCGCGCTACCAGGGTTGGCCGTGAGCATGAACACCACGGATTCTCCTGCGGGATCAGTTGCTGCATCGCCCACAGAAATTTGCACCGTTGCATTCGGCATTGCCAGCGTGCGCAAATGTTTTTCCACTGACGCGGCCAACGTGGGCGCCACGGCACGTCGTTTGTTGCCCACTTTCTTCTGTTCCGAGAGCAACGTGGCCATGGCAACGGACCTTTGCTTTTCCAGTTCTGCCACACGTTCGGCGTACCCAGTGAGTTCGTCAAGGCGTGCACGTGCTTCTTGACCAAAACTCATCACATCGGACAGGGAATCTCCGTACTTTCGCATGAGATCGCGCAACAACTGTCGACGCACTCGAATTTCTTCTAGTCGCTCTGGATTCTCTTCAGTGCCTTCTGCCAGCAAGCGCACCGAATGAGAGAGATCTTCTGCCTCAGCCAAGAGAGCGGACAAACGTTGGGTCACCTCGGGCAATGACGCAATGGGTGCGAGCACTCGAAATGCCTGCCCCAACTGCTCCACCACTGCGCCATCGTCAGAAAGAAGGGACGCAGCCCGAAACAAGGCCTCTTGGTGTTTCACCACATCTGCAAGAGCATCCTCTTCACGGGACAAGATTTCATCTTCATTGGGATCGTTGAGACGCGATGATTCAATTTCTTCACACTGGAACTGCAGCAAGTCAATTTCACGGGCACGTGATTTTTCGTCCCCACCCAAGGCCGCAAGATTTGCCTCGATCTGTGTGACGGACTCACGAGCCGCACGTAGCGGAGCCAAATCAATATCACCGAACGAATCGAGTGATTGACGCTGTACGGCCGCGGTGAGCAGGCGTTGATGTGCATGCTGCCCATGAATATCAACAAGCGTTTCACCCAATTCAGAAAGAGTGGCCACCGTGGCCATGCGGTCGTTCACATATGCACGGCTGCGACCCTCGCGTGAAATGACGCGACACAAGATGACTTCTTGCTCTTCACCATCCACTTCATGAACGAATCGGGCCTCCACACGGGCCTCTTCTGCCCCATCACGGATGACGGAGGTTTCAGCTCGGCGACCCACCACCAGATTGATGGCCTCCACCAACATCGTTTTGCCGGCACCTGTTTCACCGGTGAAAGCCGTGAAACCGCCATCAAACATGATGCGTGACGACTCGATGATTCCGAGATTTTCTATGGACAATTCAACAAGCATCAGCGATCAGATAACCCAAACTTCGACTTCAAGATTTGATGGAAGCGCTGTTCTTCAAAGCGCATGAACCGCGCCACCTCTTCGGCGGCACGCACTTCCACCACATCACCTGGTTTCAATGTGTGCAGCAAATCTCCGTCAGTGGCGACGTTGACGTGCCGATGTCCGAGAACTTCGATACGCACCGCTTCGCTTGCATCAAGCACGATGGACCTATCGAACAACATGTGCGGCGACACGGGCGTCATCAACATGGCGCTCATGCGTGGCGACAGAATTGGACCGCGAGCCGACATGGAATAGGCCGTGGAGCCGGTGGGCGTGGCAAGAATGAGGCCGTCTGCGGCATAGGTGGTGAACGGCACCTTGTCAATATCGACACCCAGGCGCACCGTGTGTCCTGCATCGCGCTTTTCAATCACCACTTCATTCAGTGCCAGATGGTTCGACAATCGTGCACCACTTGACCACATGGCAATTTCCAGCAACATTCGGTCGTCGTAATGGAAATCACGGCCCGCCGTGCCCGTGCGCCACGTTTCCAAGGCATCGATGAGGGACTCTTGCTCCACTCCCGTGAGATAGCCGAGCAAACCAAGGTTCACACCAATCACCGGCACAACACGACCCTGCAGCGAGCGCACCGCCCGCAACATGGTGCCATCGCCGCCGACAGCCACCAACACATCGACGTCACCCACATCACCCACTGTGACCAGTGGGCTATTGATGGTAGGAGCATCGGAATCCTCCACCACCACCGCGACATCGTGCCCGTGGGCCCATGTAGCGATGCTGCGAACAACTTCTATCGCATCGGGACGAAAGCGATGGACGGCGATACCGATACGACTCATGACACCAAACCTACGGAAGAGGTGGGGCAATCTGCGAACAAGAGGAACTCGGTATTCCCTTCAGCCCCTTTGATGGGCGATTCCACCACGCCATGAACCAAACATCCCAGAGCCACGAGAGCCTCTGAGACTGTCTCGCAGGCCTGCTGGTGCAGGGCAGGGTCGGTGATCACTCCTTTGCCGCGCGACACCTCCGTTCGCCCCGCCTCGAATTGAGGCTTCACAAGGAGAACCAACTGTGGGACCTCAAAATCCGGTTCTGCACGAATGGCCTGCACCAGAGCAGGAAGCACCTTGGTGAGGGAAATGAAGGACAGGTCGGCCACCACCAAGGAACAGTCAAACGGCATATCGGCATGAACAAGATCGCGCACATTCACGCCATCACGCCATTCCACGCGTGCATCATTCTTGATGCGTTCGTGAAGCTGATTTCGACCAACGTCGATTGCGAACACTCGACGGGCTCCATGTTGGAGGACACAATCCGTGAAGCCACCAGTAGAAACTCCGGCGTCCAGGACTGATCGCGCGGACACCCGCACGCCGAAGTGAAGCAATGCATGCTCCATTTTCTCTCCACCTCGACTCACAAAACGTTTCTCGGTGAGCACTTCTATGGGCTCGTCGGCGGCCACCATACGAGATGCTTTGTCGGCAAATGTGCCGCGCACCGTGACGCTGCCTGTCTCAATGAGACGCACTGCTTCTGATCGGCTTTCTGCGAGTCCCCTCTTTACCAGGGCAGCATCCAGTCGCAATCGCACACTGCGAGCGTACTTGTGGGTGGTTTACCTCACTAGTTATTTGGCAGCAATTGCCTCACTACTGCAGCCAAGTCGGGCGCAACAATGTCGGCAGCAATGCCATCACTCACAGCAGTAGTGCCACTCATCACCAGTGCAAACCGGCAGCCAAGTGTTGCTGCAAACCCGCCATCGGTGTCAGCGCGATCACCCACCATCACCATGTCGCTTACTTCGATACCTGGACACATGTCTTTCACTAATTGCGCCATCGGAAGATGAGGCTTACCCGTCACCGTCGCCTTTGTCTCCGATGCCTTCTCGATGGCCGCAAGGATTGCCCCACCCCCTGGGATTGGTCCGGTGGGCGTGGGGTACTGCGGGTCACTATTGGAACCAATGAGCCGTGCTCCTCCACGCACCGCAGTGAGAGCCTGCGTCAGCACATGAAAAGTGAATTCACGGTGGAAGCCGACCACCACGGCGTCAAAGGACCCATCGCTGTCTTGCTGGTACGGCACCACCACATCACAGCCGGCATTGGTGACTTCTTCGATGAGACCCTCCCCGCCACAGACCAGCACACGCCATCCAGGCTGCAGAGCCGTCACCGCGGACATTGCGGACGTGACCACATCACCGTCTGCAGGTACACCAATCTTTTCCAGTGCCGCCACCTGCTGCTGGTACGTGGAGAAGGAGTTGTTGGTCACGAAGAGCACCCGTATCCCCGCTGCGCGCATGGCTGCGATTGCTTCCACTGACCCTGCGATGGGCGTATGTGCCAGCCACACCACGCCATCTAGGTCGCAGAGAACCACCCGTGGAGTCTTCGTTTTGCCCATAGCCCCTAATCCTGCCACCCTTGTGGGCGTGCCAAAATTCGAACCATTTAGTGCCCTGCGCTACGCCACCTCTGGTGACTCTGACATCACGCCACTCACGTCTCCCCCGTATGACGTATTTGACGAATCCGTGAGAGCCAATTACGCAGCAATGAATGCCCACAACATTGTGAAAGTGGACTACCCCGTTGAAGCCGATGGCGACAAGCGGTACGACATTGCGGCCACCACACTTCAATCGTGGATCGATAGCGGAGTTCTTGTCACCGATTCCAGCCCCACATTTTCCATCTATCGCATGACCTTCACCGACGAGGCGGGACGCACGCGCACCACCATCGGAGTGGTCGGCGCGTTGGAGGTAGTGGATGAAGGAGCAGGCGGAGTTCTGCCCCACGAACGCACCACTCCCAAAGCAAAAACCGACCGCCTCGATCTCACGCGCGCCACGCGCACCAACATGAGTCCCGTGTGGGGCTTGTCACTCACGGCGGGCCTCACAGCGGCATTGCAAGAAGTAGCAACCGTGGTGGCTGAGTGCACCGACGAAGAAGGCGTGCACCATGTTCTCGAACGAGTGGACAATGCAGACCGCATTGCTGAAATCTCGCGTTTGGTGTCATCGAACCCGGTCCTCATTGCCGACGGTCATCATCGATACGCCATCAGTCGCACGTATCGAGATGAATCACGTACCAATGGCGGACCATCGGGCGCAGAGTTGACAATGACATATGTTGCCGAATTGGTGCAGGAACAGTTGAGCGTTGCAGCCATTCACCGCCTCTACGACATCTCTGTGAATGCATTGAAAGAAGCACTCACCGCGCATTACTCATTCAGCGAGGCAGGCGCCATCTCCCCCGCCACCATTGCAGAAATGGATGCACGTGGCTGCCTGTGTTTGGTGGCTCCTGACGGCACTGGCACGTACCTCACACCAAAAGAAGAAACGTTTGCGGGCGTGCGCGCATTGGATAGTTCACGTCTTGAACACACACTTGCAAACACTTCTCACAACGTCACCTATCAACATGGTGTTACCGATGTTCTCGAACGTCTACGCAACAATGAATACCAAGCGGCCATTCTTATTCGTCCCGTGTCTCTTCAAGAGATTCGTCGCACGGCGGACACAGGGGAACTGATGCCGCCCAAGTCAACGTTCTTCACACCCAAACTGCGCACGGGAATGCTCATGCGCCCACTTGGGCAGTAATTACTTTCCGGCTTCTTTCGCGGCCTTTGAGGCAATCTCGCCACAGAGCGCAACTCGTTCCGGTTTTTGTCCGTTTGCTGCCATGTTGATGGTGATGCCATCAAGACCTGCATTGAACGCATCACGGATGTACTCGCCCACCGTGTCGGGATCACCGAACACCAGCATGGATTTCATCATCTCCACGATGTCGTTGTTCCAACCCTTCACGGCGGCCATTTCCAACACGTCTGCTTCGGCTTCCTCTCGCGTGGGTGCAACACACACGTTCACCATCTTCGACATTCGGATTTCTGACCGGTCGCGACCAACGCGTGCACAATGCTCGGCCAGCACTTCCAACTTGTGCGGAATTTCCGTGAGCGGTCCGCGTGTGAGGTTTCCTTCATCGGCATACTGAGCAACCATACGCAACGTCTTCTTCTCGCCGTTGCCGCCGATCATGACTGGAATCTTCGAGATAGGTGCTGGCGAGTTCATGGCGTCGGTGACGTTGTAGTACTTGCCCGCGAAGGAAACATTTTCATTGCGCAACATTGGCAGGACAATCTGCAGAGCCTCTTCCAATTTCTCGAAACGGTCGGTAAACGTGCCGAATTCAAAGCCCAATGAATCGTGCTCCAGCTGAAACCAGCCAGCACCAATACCCAAGTTGGCGCGACCGCCAGACACATGGTCAAGAGTGGTCACCGCCTTTGCCAGCAAGGCTGGGTTGCGATACGTGTTTCCCGTCACCAAAGCGGAGAGTCGAACTTTTGACGTGTGTTGCGCAATGGCCGCAAGCAATGTGTAGCACTCCAGCATTGGCTCCGACGGAACACCAATGCCAGGTAGTTGGTAGAAGTGATCCATCACCAACACTCGATCGAAGCCAGATTCCTCAGCTGCCTTCGCTTGCGCAATCACTCGCGAAAAAATATCTGCACCACTTGAATTCGGGTACGTGAAGTTGGGAATTTGATAACCAAGACGACTCATTGCGTCAGCGTATAAGCAGAACAGGCTGCGTCATACGAACGCAGCCTGTTCTTTCGGTTGTGATGAAAATGTATTACGCGATGGATGCTGCGTAGATGCCGGCAATTGCGGAATCAAGTGTTGCATTGAAGTCTGCATCACTTTGCTTCGCCGAAAGACCTTCGGTGAGCGCTCGCGAGAAACTTGCGATGACACCCTTGTTGGCCGCGAGCTTCTTGTTGGAATCCTCGCGGGTGTATCCACCCGACAATGCAACCACGCGTAACACGCTGGGGTGAGACACCAACTCGGCATAGAAGTTGTCCACGTTGGGCAATGTGAGCTTCAACATGACGGGCTGGTCTGCTGGCTGCTTGTTCAATTCTTCCAACAAGGCAGCTTTCAAGATGACCTCGGCCTCACCCTTTGTGGAGCTGTTGATATCGACTTCTGGTTCGATGATGGGAACAAGGCCGGCACGAAGAATCTGACGACCCACCTCGAACTGCTGTGCCACCACTGCCTTGATGCCCTTTTCATTGGCTTCCTTGATGACGGAACGCATCTTGGTGCCAAATATGCCCTTGGCGGTGGCGCGAGCAAGCAATGCATCGAGATCGGGGTTTGGCTTCATGATCTGGCAACCATCCACCTCGTCGGCAAGTCCCTTGTCGATCTTGAGGAATGGAATCACTTGCTTCTTCTTCCAGAGGTACTCAGCAGCACCGAGGCCTTCGACCTCGCGCTCCATGGTGCCTTCAAACAAGATGGCGCCAAGCACGCGTTCGCCGTTGAAGACAGGGCTTGTCATCATGCGTGAACGCATCTGATGAATGAGATTGAACATCTCTTCATCGCCGGAGTATTCGTTCTCTTCAATGCCGTACAAACGGAGAGCCTTTGGCGTGCTGCCACCACTCTGGTCGAGTGCGGCGATGAATCCCTTGCCATCGCGCATGCGCGTAAGTTGCTCATTGTTCATGGTGTTCGAACCCTTTCATTGGTCGTCACAACACTAGTCAGCCACCCTGGAGTGCAAGAAGATTCTCCATCGTTTCATCCAGTGCTTTACGAATTTGAGCCTTGCGGCGCATGGGAATAACGGACGAGGCAATGACTTCTGTGCGGCTGGTCACAGATCCACCAGCACGGAAAAAACGCCGACGAACCGCACCGACCACACAGATGTGCGAGCCCACCACCACAACACTGGATTCTCCCACCATGGAAACCGGCACCGACAAGCGACCATCATTTGTGTGCGTGGCCATGTCAAATGACGAAGCAATGTCGCCATTGGACAGCGAACGCGACACCAGTGGTGACGTGATCTCTCCGACGAGAACGACGATATTGAGGCCTTCAGAATCGACGGCAGTTGTTACAGACATACATTTTCCTTTCGCTGTACGAAAGGTGTGTACGTCTACGCTCCCAAAGTGGAAAGGCGCTCGGCAACGTCCACAAATTGTGGATCAAAACGGGCAATGCGCTCAAAGAACTGACGAGCCAAAATCACATTGCCTTGCTTGTCGTACAAATCGGCAATCACGAACCACTGGCGCAAGTTGTATTCAGCCGGACGAGCGATTTCCCCCGCCGACTTCTCCATGAGGCGCAAGGCTTCCTCATATTGCTTGCGATCCGCCAACGATCCGGCCATCACAATGCGGCCTTCAGCCAGCAGTTCGGGGTGCGGAGACGCTTCCGCAAGTTCACGCCAGTACTTCTCCACCATTGTGTGGTTACCCAATGCGCGGTGGCAGTCCTCAATGACCGGATGATTGAAAATCCACTCGGGGTTCAGCGCCACTGCGGTTTCCAATTCCTGCAATCCGCGCTTCCACTGCCCTGCTCGATACAAACACAGCCCCAACATCTCGTGCACTGCTGATACTTCGGAATATTCCTTTGCCATGGGGTTCAGAATCTTGCGGGCTTCTTCGTAGCGATGTGCCTCAAAAGCCTGCAATGCTGCGTCATAACGCTTCAGGGCACGAACTGAAGCACGCGAACCCAGCTTGCGCTCGAACTCTTCCACCACCGAATCGAGTGCACGCACTTCTTTGCGTCCACCTTTTTGTGCACGGCCAGTTCCCTTTGCACGCACACCAGTGGGGCGGCGCGTAGGCCGTGTAGAACCCTCATCCACCCAGATTTCACTGGTGCGATCTGGGGCTGCAGACATTTCGCCCGAGGTACGACGTTCACCAATACGTGCGCGTACTTCGGAAGAACGCTCTTGCGCCGCTGTACGAGGGCGATCATCGCGATCAAAACGACCACGAGAACCGCGGTCATCACGGTCGAAGCGACGAGGAGCACGATCATCGCGGTTGAAGCGACTGTCAC
>JALQYL010000170.1 GCA_023254135.1 Ilumatobacteraceae bacterium
CAATCACGGATGTAATTGCAGATTGGAAAATTGAATTCGATCGTGGCCCCGATTTAACAGCTGATCAAATTCGCGCAATGCATATTTGGGTGCTTACATCGCTAGTTGATTTCTTTCCGATTCCCGACGAGGAACTAAACAAAGTCATACCAAGTTTTAAAGAACTCCTCGAACGGAGTCGCGATCGCGAATAACTAAGCGAGGTCGGCGATGGCGTCGGCGATTGCGATGGCGCGCTGAGCGTTGGCCACGTGCAGGTTCTCGATCATGCGACCGTCAAGTTGCACCACGCCTTTTCCGGCTGCGAGTGCTTCATCGAATGCGGCGATCACACGGCGTGCGTGTTCCACTTCGGCTTCGCTGGGTGACCACACGTCGTTGGCGATTGCTACTTGGTCGGGGTGAATGAGGGTCTTTCCGTCGAAGCCCATTTCTAGGCCTTGCACGCTCTCGGCGCGGAATCCATCAGCGTTCTTGATGTCGTTGTACACGCCGTCGAGGATGGGCTTGTCTGCTTCGCGAGCAGCAAGCAACGCCATGTGCAGGCTTGGCACCAGCGGATGACGGCCGGCGACTTGTACGGCGCGCAATTCCTTTGCAAGGTCGTTGGTTCCCATCACCAGAACCGCAACGCGTGGGTGTGCAGCAATGGCGCGGCAATCCATGATGGCAGTGGGTGTTTCGATCATCGCCCAGATCATCATGTCCTTTGAAGCGCCGGCTGCATCAAGTGCTGCAGATACTTCATTCACTTCGGCAACAGAGTTGATCTTCGGAATCACCACTGCTGATGCAGGTGTCTTTGCTGCGGCTGCAACGTCTGCATGACCCCATGGTGTTGCAAGTGCGTTGCAACGAATGGTGAGTTCGCGCTTGCCATATTCGCCCGAGTTCACTGCAGCAACTGCTTGCGCGCGTGCGGTGTCCTTTGCGTCGGGTGACACTGCATCTTCCAGGTCGAAGATGATGGCGTCAGCAGGAATGCCCTTTGCTTTCTCCAGTGCGCGCTCGTTGGCGGCGGGCATGTAGAGGGCAGAACGGCGTGGGCGAAGTGCGGACATGGTGATCTCCTGAATGATTCGTGAAAGTTAGAAGCCGTATGCGGCTTTGAGTGCGGGGTCGCGGTCTGCAAGCTGACGTGCAAGATCAACAACAACCTTGCACTGCTTCACAGAAGCGTCGTCTTCCATCTTGCCGTCCAGCATGATGGCGCCGGTGCCGTCACCCATTGCGTCGATGACGCGTTGTGCTTGCAGCACGTCGGAAGGACGAGGGCTGAACACCTTCTTTGCGATGTCGATTTGTACGGGGTGCAAGCTCCATGCGCCCACGCAACCCATGAGGTATGCATTGCGGAACTGGTCTTCACAGGCCACGGTGTCTTTGATGTCGCCGAATGGTCCGTAGAACGGAAGCACGCCGTGCATTACGCAAGCGTCGACCATGCGAGCCATGGTGTAGTGCCACAGGTCTTGCTGATAGGTGGCGCGTGCACCCTCGTAGTTGTCGCCCTCTGGGTCTTGACGCACTACGTAGTCGGGGTGTCCGCCACCAACACGTGTTGTCTTCATGCGGCGGTTCGCTGCAAGGTCTGCTGGTCCGAGGGAGATGCCCTGCATACGTGGTGATGCACCGCAAATTTCTTCCACATTGGCAACGCCACGTGCAGTTTCGAGAATTGCGTGAAGAAGAATTGGCTTCTTCAAA
>JALQYL010000171.1 GCA_023254135.1 Ilumatobacteraceae bacterium
GAGCCACAGGTCGGGCTCTTCCATGTCACGGAACAACAGCATTTGTTGAATGTTCCATTGGGCCGATAGGCGCAACACCACAACGGCATTGTCGGCCTGCAGGTTCAACTCGGCGGTCCACCCTTCGTTTTCCCAGCGCATGTTCACGCTGCTGGCAGGGGAGCCGTCCCACATGGTCCATGCGGCGGAATGTCCTGATGCCGACGGTGCCTTGTAGTTACCCATACGCCTTCGTTCTATCGGAGAAATTCAGCAGAAGTGGTGCCCGATGGTTTTCTACACTGCACACATGGGGGCGTGTCAAAAATTGTTATGAAACCCAGGACGTCGAAAGAGATCATTGAACAAGGCATCCGCGAGGGCTGGATACGTCCTCGCCTGCGCGACGGTGCGCCCTTTCAGAACCCTCCCTTCGATCTTGGGATCGAGAAGTCCGGCGCTGAGTTAATTCGCGAAGATAGGGATGCCGAGGACGAAGACTGATGCCCACCTATGTCGATTCGAGCGTGATTATTTCAGCACTCAAAGACGAGACAAGAACACAAGATGCTCAGGAATTTCTGATGTCTGCTGACGAATTGCTCACATCATGGTTGACGTATGTAGAAGTACGCAGAAACATTTGGCAGAGCCCGAACGTGGGAATGGCTAAGCGCGCGCGAAAGGAGCTCGATGAACAGATGGAACGGATTGAGCTGGTTGCCATTGTTGAAGCGGACTGGCGATCGGCGGCCGACATCGCTGAGTTGACTCAGTTGAAAAGCCTGGATGCAGTGCATGTGGCAATCGCCAATAAGTTCAATCCCGACGACATGAAATTTCTGACATTCGACAAGAAGCAGGCCGAGGTGGCCCGTCAACTGGGCTTCTCGGTGGTGGGGGCGTAGGGCAACGCCGATACGGTTTCCTGCATGACGCCGTTAGAAGAAGTACGAGAACTGGTGTTGTCGTACTGCGCGCGTATGGTGGCGGTGAGCATGCCACGGCGCGATGCGGCCGGATTGGTGTTGGCGGCAGATGTGGTGGCCACAGAACCCGTGCCGCCATTCGCGAATACTGCAGTCGATGGCTACGCACTCATTGCTGCTGACACTGTGAGTGGCTCCGTTGAACTGCAAGTCATTGGTGAAGTGGCGGCGGGTGCGGTTTCTTCTGTGGCTGTAACGCCGGGCACTGCCATTCGCATCATGACGGGTGCTCCCATTCCTGCGGGTTGTGATGCCGTGGTGATGGTGGAAGACACCGAGCGCGTGGGCAATGATCGGGTGCGAGTGAACCGTGTCGTCGACGAGGGTGCATCCATTCGCTCTGCTGGCAGCGATGTGGCCGTGGGTGCAACGGTGTTCACAGCTGGCACGCGCATCACACCCATGGTGGAAGGTGTGTTGGCCAGCCCGTCCACGGCCACCGACCAGGATTACGGCAATATTGAAAGCGTGGTCGGCCATGAGTATTTCCACAACTGGACCGGCAACCGCATCACCTGCCGCGACTGGTTTCAGCTGTCATTGAAAGAAGGTCTGACGGTTTTCCGCGACCAGGAATTCAGCCAGGACTTGTCGGGTTCTGCATCTGCGCGAGCCGTCAAGCGAATTGAGGATGTGCGACTGCTGCGTACCGTGCAATTCGCCGAGGACGCCGGTCCCATGGCGCACCCGGTGCGCCCCGACAGCTACATGGAGATCAACAACTTTTATACC
>JALQYL010000172.1 GCA_023254135.1 Ilumatobacteraceae bacterium
AACGAAGTAATTGTTTGTTACCGAAGATCGTGCTTGTTGCCTGATTCGGGCACGAGTCCTTACTTGAAGAAGACAGGTGTTGGGGCTCTTGGATCCCTGTTGGTCGAACCATATCTGAAATCGCCAAAACGTGTCAATGGCGAAAACCCTTGACAATGCCCCACAAGGGCTGGGGACTTTCGCTCCGCCTCCTAAAGGCGCAATTGCTCCCCTCAGGCTAGTTCCACATTCCTCAAACAACCATCTTCGGATTTCATCAGTTTTGGCGGAAATCAAGGCTCTCTGCATAGATGGCAAGTACCCTAAACACCTGTTCAATCTCAATGAGGCGTCGTGAAAACAAAGATTTCTGCACTGGTACTGTTCGCTCTTGCTGGCTTGGGGGCTTGCGGTGGTTCTGACTCCACTTCAACGGCGCGCACCAAGAATGCCGCCATCACCACCACCTCGGTCAGTGCTGCAACATGCACCGTGCGAGTGAAGAGCTACGTGGTGACACCCTGTCTTCCATATACCTACATGAAGACCGAGTGGTACAACAGCACGAAGAAAATTACGAACTCTTTCTCTACAAAGTCTTCGCAAAACGGTTCGCCTACGCACATTCTCACCTCCTCCTGGCTTGGCGGAAACCCCACTCGCGCTTACGTCACGTACACGCTCACCGATGGCGGAGTCATCGGTCCGTTCTTTGTGCCATTTTCTTCAAGCGCCAACGTGACTCTGACAATCAATTACTCCTCGCCGGCCACAACTACCACCACCACTTTGCCCGTGGACATGACCAATTGTGTTCTCTCTGTGCAGAACAACGTGATTACACCCTGTAGAAAATTCAAGACGAATTCGCTTGAGTGGTGGGATGCCAACAAGCCCGTCAGTGGTCTTACCGGTGGCACTACCATCGGTCTTCGTTCTGTGGAGAATCTTGCAGAACACCCAGTAGAAGGTGCTACTCGTGCTCGGGTGAATTTCACCTTCCCAGACGGAACTTCAACGCAGCCGGTGTTCATTCCGTACCCCACTAATTCCCTCATCACCGTGAACGCTCCGATGATTGCGGCACCCACCACTACAACCACAACAACTCTTGTTGTGTCCTCATACAAGTGCCTACTTTCAATCTCGGGCAACAAGATCACACCGTGTAAGCAGTTCAAGTCGGTGTCGTATCAGTGGGGAAACAGCTCGCAGATCACGTCAGGAAAAATGAGCGCCACGTTCCAGAGTTCTCCCATGACATTGGATCTCGCATCCATGTCGCCAGATCCTGGAACCACTCGCGTCATCATTAGTTTTGTCTTGATTGACGGAAAGACCACCGACACTGCCGTTGTTGCCATGAACGGCGGAACGTCTCAGTTGTCAACGATGGCCAAATAACTGGTGGCAAGAACGCCCCGCGCCAAGAACGGCCACGAACCGAAGATTTGCGCAACGTGCGGTCGTCCCTTTGAATGGCGCAAGAAGTGGGCCCGCGACTGGGAAAACGTGAAGTACTGCAGTGACCGTTGCCGTGACGGTCGTTCCACAAGACCTTGACACTTACCACTTCCGATAAGTACTCCTCCGAAGAGATGTCCTCGAATGGATACACTTTGAATCTGTATTCAATTTCCAATGAGGCGAAATGAAAAAACTTGCTGTTGTTGCCCTGTCCGCACTCCTCGGACTTGCATCGTGTGGTGG
>JALQYL010000173.1 GCA_023254135.1 Ilumatobacteraceae bacterium
CATTCAAAGCCGCCTCACTGGCAAACATGAAACTGCTCCTTGGGACAAGTTCAGCTACGGCGTATCAAACCGTGGAGCATCCGTGCGCATTCCTTGGCAAGTTGCTCGTGATGGCAAGGGTTACGCAGAAGACCGTCGTCCAAACGCAAACGTTGACCCCTACACGGTCACACGCCTCATCCTCGAGACTGTTTGCGGCTAATCGCCAACAGCGAAATAACTCGAACGGGGGGCCTACGGGCCCCTCGTTCTGTATCTACGGGCGTAATTCGTAAATTCGGTAGCCCATTTCCCCACACGAAGGCAGACTGAGACCATGAGTGAAATGCTCGATCAACATCGCGAATACGTGCTCCGCATGGTGGAAGAACGCGGCGTGCGTTTGGTGCGCCTGTGGTTCACCGACGTGCTCGGCACATTGAAGAGTTTCGCCATCACACCGGCCGAACTGGAGAACGCACTCAACGACGGAATGACCTTCGATGGTTCTTCCATTGACGGCTACTCACGTATCCAGGAATCAGATGTGTTGGCAATGCCGGATCCCAACACATTCGAATTCCTCCCATGGGTTGATACGAAAAACTCAGAGGCTCGCGTTATCTGCGATGTGCGCAATCTCGATGGCACATCATTCGAAGGAGACCCTCGACAAGTACTGAAGCGCAATCTCGATGCCGCTCGTGCTGATGGATTTGAATTCCTCATTGCTCCCGACATGGAGTACTTCTACTTCGAGCCACCTGCACGCGGACAAGTTCCGGTGCCGCTTGATGAAGGTGGTTTCTTCGATCTCACCACCACTGACGTTGCATCTTCGTTGCGCGGCGAAACAATTCGCACACTTGAAGCAATGGGTATTCCGGTTGAGTACTCCTTCCACGAAGACGCACCATCCCAACAAGAAATAGACCTACGCCACACCGATGCGCTCACCATGGCAGACAGTGTCATGACTTTCCGCATGATCGTGAAGGAAATTGCGGCAATGAAGAACGTGCATGCCACGTTCATGCCAAAGCCTCTCGAAGGTGTGCAAGGTTCGGGCATGCACCTGCACCTTTCATTGTTCAAGGGTGAGACAAACGCTTTCTACGATGAGAAAGACCCCAACCACTTGTCGCCCATCGCCAAGTCATTCATGGCTGGCTTGTTGCGCCATGCGGCCGAAATCACCGCGGTCACAAACCAGAATGTGAACTCATACAAGCGATTGGTTCCCGGATTTGAAGCGCCAGTACACGTGAGTTGGGCACGCAACAACCGCAGTGGACTCATTCGCGTTCCCATTCCGAAGCGCGGAAACCCCAACGCAACACGCATCGAATACCGCTCGCCCGATCCCGCATGCAACCCGTATCTTGCGTTCTCGGTCATCTTGGCTGCAGGCCTCAAGGGCGTTCGCGAGGGTTACGAACTTCCACCTGAAGCCGATGCCAACTTGTTCGAAATGGACGATTCCGCACTCGATACGTTGGGCATCACACAATTGCCTCAATCACTCAACGATGCACTGAAAGTGATGGAGGGGTCCGACCTGGTGCGCGAAGCACTTGGTGAGCACATCTTCGAATGGTTCTTGCGCAACAAGCGTCACGAGTGGCGCGAATACAAGACCCAGGTCACCCCGTACGAACTCACTCGTTACCTCAAGTCGCTGTAAACAC
>JALQYL010000174.1 GCA_023254135.1 Ilumatobacteraceae bacterium
CGCATGAACCAAATGCTCGACACACTTGGCCCCGACGCCGAGAAGCGTTACATCCACCACTACAACATGGCTCCTTGGGCGAACGGTGAAACCGGCCGCGTAGGGTCACCAAAGCGTCGCGAAATCGGACACGGTGCACTTGCAGAGCGCGCGTTGTTGCCAGTGGTACCTAGCCAGGAAGAATTCGCATACGCCATTCGTTTGGTGAGCGAAGTGTTGTCATCCAATGGCTCCACCTCAATGGCTTCCGTGTGCTCGTCCAGCCTCTCGCTGATGGACGCTGGTGTTCCTCTCAAGGCTCCCGTATCGGGCATCGCAATGGGTCTCATTTACGCAGAAGGCAAGTACCTCACGCTCACCGACATTCTCGGTGCAGAAGATGCTTTCGGTGACATGGACTTCAAGGTGGCCGGTACCGAAGATGCAGTCACCGCATTGCAGCTCGACACCAAGATCGACGGCATTCCTGCCGACGTTCTCGCCGCAGCATTGCAGCAGGCACGCGAAGCACGCATGGAAATTCTCAAGTCCATGAACTCCGCTCTTGCAGCACCTCGCTCCGAAGTGTCAGCAACCGCACCGAAGATTGTTTCGTTCACCATTCCTTTGGACAAGGTGGGCGAGGTCATCGGACCCAAGGGCAAGGTCATCAACACCATCCAGCAGGAAACCGGTGCAGACATTGCAGTCAGCGACGACGGTGCAACAGGCATCATCACCATTGGTTCACCCGACAACTTCCGCGTGGAAGAGGCAAAGGCTCGCATTCTCGCGATCGTTGATCCTCCGACCGCAGAGTTGAACGCCATCTACTTGGGACGCGTTGTCAGCATCACCAAGTTCGGTGCATTCGTGAACATCCTTCCTGGCCGTGACGGTCTGGTGCACATCTCGAAGCTCGGAAACGGTCAGCGCGTGAACAACGTGGAAGACGTTCTTGAACTTGGTCAAGAGATCAGCGTTCGCGTGGAAGACATCGACGACAAGGGCAAGGTCAGCCTCACCCCAGTCGACGCCGATGGCAACGATCTCCCTGGTGGAGGCGGCGGTGCTGGCGGTGGCGAGCGTCGTGAGCGCGCTCCACGCGAGGACCGTGGCGATCGCGGTGGTCGTAATGACCGCGGTGACCGTGGTGGTCGTGACCGTGGCCCACGCGAACAGCGTGAACCACGTGGCGATGCACCTGTAGAAGTGTCGTTCGAAGCCGAGTTCGACAGCGAACTGCGCAACGAATTGGGCGACCTTGGTCCCGACACCCGCGGCGAAGACCGTGGCGATCGCGGACCACGCCGTCGTCGTTAAAGAACACGTCGTTCAATAGAACGAACCAAAAAGACCGGTGGCACGAAAGTGTCGCCGGTCTTTTTCTTTGTACCGACTACGGTCATTGGCATGATTCGTGTAGGTGTAGTTGGTGCCGCAGGCAAGATGGGTTCCACGGTGTGCGATGCCGTTGCTGCTGCAGATGGATTGGAACTGGTGGCCGCAGTCGACACGCAGAACAACGGAGCGGTGGTGCATGGCATCACCATTGCCTCCGACCTGAAGGCTCTCGCAGATGCCAAAGCAGAAGTGGTGGTTGATTTCACCGTTGCCGCCGCCGCTCGCACAACGCTTCCTTGGCTCGCATTGCACGGCATGCATGCCGTGG
>JALQYL010000175.1 GCA_023254135.1 Ilumatobacteraceae bacterium
CCACGCAGTGCACAACGTCTTGCATTGCACATCATCAAGATCGAGCAACCAGATGTCGAACGACTTGCGCATGCCATCACCGACGCCAAGCGAAAGGTGCGTTTCTGCGAGCGTTGTTTCAATCTGGCCGACACCAACATGTGCAATGTGTGTACCGACGCCAAGCGTGATTCAAAGATCGTGTGCGTGGTGGAAGACTCACGTGACATTGCCGCACTCGAACGCACCGGCGAATTCCGTGGTCGCTACCACGTGTTGCTCGGACTCATTGATCCGTTACAGGGCGTGAATCCCGATCAATTGAAGGTGCGGGAACTCTTGCAACGCATCAAGCCTGAAGGTATTGAAGAAGTGGTGGTGTGCACCAGCAACAACACCGAAGGCGATGTGACTGCCATGTACCTGGCTCGCATGCTCGACCCATTGGGTGTCACCGTGTCGCGCTTGGCCAGTGGTTTGCCCGTGGGCGGAGACATTGAATTTGCGGACGAAATCACACTGGGTCGCTCATTCAGCAACCGTCGTCGTCTCGAGTTGTAGTCAACTCAGCTCTGCAGCGCGGGATTTTTACGTGCGCTAATTCGTTGTGCGTGATAAATACCAGTGTGACCACTCGTTGCGTACGACGCAGCACACACCACTGCAAAAAACATCACGCCACGACCGCCAAATAATTCAACACCCAACAACGTGCACGCAAGCGGTGTGTTTGCCGCGCCGGCAAGAACTGCCAAGGAACCCACGATGGCAAAGAAGGCGATGTTTCCTCCAATGATGCTGGCGTAACTTGCGCCGGCCAATGCTCCCATCACGAACAAGGGAATTACTTCACCGCCGACGAAACCTGTGCCCAACGTGAGAGCGGTGAGGCCGAGTTTTACGAACCACATTCCGTGCGTAGAGCCTCGCATTGCTTCGAGCGCAAGTGGAACAGAAACGCCCGAGTAGTCACGCCAGCCGAAAATAAGAATGAGTGCCGCGACAATCACGCCACCAATCACCGGTCGTGCGGGATACCACGCAACGTATTTCTTCATCACGTCTTTGATGGAGTGAGTGAGTCGAACAAAAGTCAATGCGATGAGGCCAGCGATGATGCCGAATCCGGCAATCTGCAACGCGAGCGACACCGTCCATTGAGGTTCGGCAATGCGCGGAAACACCGTGTGGTGAATGCCAAGCGCACGCACCACGCCGTCGCCCACGAAACTGGCAACGAATGCCGGCACCAAGGCGTCGTATCGCACGCGACCCACACGCTGCACTTCCAAGGCAAACACTGCGCCAGTGACCGGCACTCCGAACACCGATCCGAATCCGGCGGCGATGGCGGTGATCAACATGATCTGTCGATCCGGTTTGTTGAGTCCGAGCCTCTTGCTGATCGGGTCGGTGACGCCAGCGGCGAGTTGCACCGCAGCGCCCTCGCGGCCTGTGGAGCCACCGCCTAAATGCGAAATAACACTGCCAAAGAAGATGAGGGGAGTGAGTCGCAGCGGGATGTAATCACCGTGCTGATGGATCTCTTCAATGATGAGATTGCT
>JALQYL010000176.1 GCA_023254135.1 Ilumatobacteraceae bacterium
AGCGCCACTGGCGCATGGCTCTATTTGGCCAAGGCCGAAGACGGCACCTACTTCATTGCCATGGAAGATCTGAAGATTGCTGACTTCAGCAAGTTGATTTGGGTGTTGGGCCAAGTGGCGCAACTTGCGAAGGACTCGCCGAAGTTGGTGGGCATCGAGCCCAATGCAGATATTGATCTTGGCCCTTCCATCGTGGGCGATATTGCACAGCTCACATTCGTGCCGCGTACCCATGTGCGTGTGAATCGTGGTCAGCAATGAGCATTGCGTTCGAGCAGAACCGCAGTGACTGGGAAGTTCGTGTTGCTTTGCACGAGTTGTTCCGTGTGCACATGATGCTGGTGGGCATCAACCGCAATCCTCACAAGCGCAATGTGGTGTGGCTCACGAAAGTGAGTCCCACCAAGCGTGCGTGGATTGTGAGCGACCGCATGATCACCACATGGATCACCGCTGACGCACATCCCAACGACCCCAACTTTGCGTTGCCCATTCCTGACTCATTTATTTCTTGTCTCATAGACCTGGCACACGATGACAACGGAGTCGACATTTTTTGCAGCAACATTGACGACAGCATCATTGGGCGCGCTGGTGAGCGTTATGCGTTGGTGGAGCATCCGGAAGGGGTGGAGTTCACACAGAGGAATCTGCCGTATCGCGCATTGCCACACGGCTCGCACAATCAGGCCACTGTGGCAACGGTGAGCGCCACCGATATGCAGCTGTTTGCTGACTTGGTGGTGAACTGGCATCCACGTCAAGAAGTGGTGGGCAATGTGTATCCATTCGTGTCAGTGGAAATTGGTAGCGGCCAGTTTGCATGGACCATGGACTGGCGTCGCCACGGCATGTTCCGCACAACAGGCGGTGTGCCCGCACATACGTCGGGCACCATCACCACGCAGTTCTACCCATATCCCGTTGCAAAATTGTTGAAGGCACACGACATTGAAGACGAGGTGAAGGTGTACATCGGTGCTGAAGATGCTGACTACGTGTATTTCACCGGTGACAACTGGGGTATTCGCGTCGTCAATGATTCCGAGATCAATGCGCGTTGGTATTACAAAGTGGCATTCGAACTGCAAGAACAAGATGCGGATGTTGAACTGAGCGAATCAGAACGCATGGCTGATGTCATTCCGTTTGACATCCACGATCATCGTTGCTTTGCTTCGCTGCATCTGGCCGCCGATGAACTCACGGAGTACGGCCGCCTTACGTATGTGGTGGCGCGCAATGTAGAACCCAGCTTGGGTGTGTTCGAGAAGTTGAACGAACTCAACGCATCTATCGCTGGTGCATCCATTGTGTTGCGCGACAACGACGTGCGCGTGGTGTGCGACTTCGCACTGACGGACGAACTCGATCTCAGCAAAACCATGCTCTCGTTTGTAAAAGCAATCGAGCGAATAGGCCAGGCCTATGAGATATTGCCGTTGTTCGCCGCATCAATTGAGGCAGATGACAACTGATTATTGCTTGCCCATCTCGGCGTCATGGTGAATCTTGGCGTCGGGGCCGGGC
>JALQYL010000177.1 GCA_023254135.1 Ilumatobacteraceae bacterium
CTGAAATGCATCATCCATTGTGAAAAGATCCAATTGACATCCAGTGGAACGAATGGCGTTGTTGATGAACTCCTGGGTGCGTCCGATGATCACAAACGTTCGAATTGGGTTGCCGTTCAAATTGCTGGCCATCAACTCTCCGGTCTTGTGCATGGCTGCTGTGCCGAGTGCGATCGTTGGGGACGTTGCAGCAGATGGCTCCGTTATGAAGATGGCGGTGGATGTTGCGTTATCAGGGGCAACGGACGGCGCAATGGAAGCCGCCTGCAAACGACGCACTATGTCTACCTCCGAGTGTGACAAGCGAACACGAACGATTTGTGCGGCGTACCCGTATTTCGGTACGACCGTAACGACCGTGGTTGGATACAGCGTGTGGGGTTGAACGGGTGGGGCCGTGGCACCAGCTCTGCTGTGCGGCACCACCAGCACTGTTGAACACAATGCGGCGATGAAGACGAATACTCGACGCACGTGAAACCTCATGGTGTGACCGTAGGACCAGGGAGGTTTCGATTGGTGCAATTTCTTCACGAAGTATGTATGTAGTGAGCGCAGGTACAACTATTCATTCACTCTCTTGATGCGCGTGGCTACTGTGCGGGCACGCATTGAAGTTCAGTGCGTCTCGACCCAGAAAATGTCGAGTTCGTTCGTTGAGCAAAACCCCAGACCACTGGTCGCGCTTTTCAATTGCTGAGGAGCTCATCATGTCCCAAGATTCAACGTCATCGCCAGGGGTGTACTGGCAGGACTACACGCCGAAACACAAAGGATGGCGATGGTTGGTTGTCGCTGCAGTGGTTGTGTTCGGCATCGTGGCAGTGAAATTCGACGGGCCGTTGCAGGCTGCCGCGAAGCCATCCATTGATTTGGAACAGTGTGCCAATCTGGGAACTACTTGTGATGCCGCACATTCTGCGAACTGGCAGACGGGCAACTTGGGGACCAACAACTCCAGTTATGCCGAAGGTGATTCGGTGCCGTTTCGTTCAGTATTGACTGGTCTGGCAGTGGGGCAGACGTACATGGTGTCCATTGAATGGGACAGCACCGAGACCGGTGGCCACCATGCGCATGACTACATCACCTCGTACGGCAGGACTGAAACGAATGCAAATCCATGTGCAGGAGTTTCATGCTCAGGCGCAACCAACGTGCTTGCAATTCCGAACGATTCACATGTGACGGGTGCGGGAGTGACTCCCGTGAGTGGATCCAATTTCACCATCTTCGGCGGTACGTTTCCTGCGTCAGGTGCGTCTGTTTTGAATAGCGGGAACTTGTGTGGAACCGCCACCTGCGTCATCTCCGCGAACCCCTCTGCGTATACGTTCACTGGTTCGTTCGCAGGCAGTAGCCAGACAGGCATCAAGGTGTATTTCACGGCAGCGAATGCAACGGCCGTTCTGGCGTGGGGAGGACATGTGGCCCGCTCCAGTGATTGGGGGACTGGCAATTCAGCCATCGCGCTCT
>JALQYL010000178.1 GCA_023254135.1 Ilumatobacteraceae bacterium
GGTACCAATGTCGGAGAAGTAGAAGTTCACCGAGTCATCGGAGTCACTGGGCGAATGCACCGCATGCACGGTCATTCCCGCAATCGTGAGTGTCTGACGATCTCCCAACAGGTGCGTGGCATCCACGTAACCAGGCGTGTAGGGCGCATGGTTGGGGTGTTTGTAGAAATACCCCAATCCCACGTTCACCGTTGCATCGGGACCCTCTGTGGGCATCACCACTGCGAATTGCTCCACGATGCCGCGCGCATATGCAGGCGAGATCTCGCCCAGTGTGCGGGCCTTGTTGCCCTTCACCTTTTCATGCGCATAAATCGGCAAAGGCTGTACGTGGTTGCCTTCTTCGAAGATTGCCTTCGTGCCCTCCACGTAATGGAAGTGCGTGTAGATCACGGCAGCAATGGGCGCATCGGTTATCTCACGGAGACGACGCAACGCCTCTCGCATTTCCTCAATGGACTCCCCCGTGTCAATCGCAATGATTCCCTCGGGCGCCTCAATGAACGTCTGATTGGAAAGTCCATTACCGACGAAGTTCCACACGCCCTTGCGCACTTCATAGAAGCCAGCAGTGAGTACTTCACTTTGCTCCGCGTGACCCTTGTGCACGCGCTGACCGCCTGCGGTGGTGACCACGTTCTGTGTATGTGTATCGAAACTACGCGTCATGATGCGCTCCTTGTGTCACTGAATCGGATGAAACCTGAGTGGGCGCCAACAAAATGGCGCAGCTGGTTGCCAATACGTCTTGCTTCAACTGTGCGGGCGTCAAACGCGTTGCGCCGCGGTCACGTTCCCACTCCCAGTCGGCCACCGCACCGATGTAGTGCGTCATCATTTGCTCGATGCGATTACGACGAATCTTGGGCGGAAGGTCAGCAAGCAGTTCCACCAAGCGATTCGTCAGTTCTTTCACCGGCATTGATACTGGTAGCGCATTCTTCACTGTGATGGCGAAGTGGTCGAACTCGGTGCGCAACAAGAAGCGCGCGTACCAACAGTTGTTCGACGTCACGTAATCAACCAGGGGCACTGCAAGTGCTGACACCACCAACACCACATCATTCGAACCGCTCGCGTCAATGTCGGCAATCATGCGCAGGCGTCGCTCGTTGATGCGATCCATGCGACGCGTGAACACTGCAGCCACCAACCCTGCGCGATCACCGAAGTGATACTGCGCGGCCGAGTTGTTCTTCTGCCCCGCCTCGATGGAAATGTCTCGCAGCGACGCCGTCTCAACGCCCTGCACTGCAAACAACCGCTCCGCTGCATCCAACAGGGCGTCGCGCGCCTCTTCTCCCGATCTTGCCATGCCCCCGATACTAAGTCACCTGACTTAGTTATCCGGAACCCGGGCCCACACATACAAATGGACCCCGAGCCGTGATCACTAAAGAGAGTCAAGAGCCATCGAAAGAACCGACGTTCTGCGTAGCCGAACAATCATCTTCTGTGCCGCAGCTGAAC
>JALQYL010000179.1 GCA_023254135.1 Ilumatobacteraceae bacterium
AGAGCCTTCTGCACCAGTGCGCGAGCCTGTGCCAGTTTTGTTTGATACGTGCTGAAATCAGGTGGCGACTTTGCAAGTGCGGCATCTGCTTCTTTGAACAACGTTTCTGCTTGTTGCAACATTTGCGCAGGCGTTGTTGCGTTCGATGCCGGCGCGGTTGTGGTTGGCGACCCAGGCATGGTTGAAGAAGTTGGCGTGTTGTTGCCACCCACACGGTCACCCAAATTCACATTGAAGCCTGGGAACAACTGCATGATCACGTTGGTGAGGCTGTCACCAATCACCGATTGGCCGTTGTATGAAGCGAGTACTTTGCGAACGAATACTTGCTTTGCGTCGTTGCCGTCGGGCAACACGAACATGGGGCGGATGTAGACCAAACCCTTCCCCACTGGAACGATTTGCAAGTCGCCGTAGGTAACGCGTGATCCACGTTGGTCGAGCGGAGTGATTGTTTGCGAAATGGCGGGTTCGCTTTCAAACTCTGATGCAACGGTTGCAGGACCAGGAGGAAGCGGCGCCTTCACGTCGTACACCGTGATCTTGCCGTAGTTCTTCGGGTCGCTGGACACCACCATGAACGAACGCAATTCTTTACGACTGTCGTCTGCTGAGAACGGCACGAACGGACGCACCATGGCGAACTCACCGAGGTCAGTCTTTGCATTTGGTGCGTGGAAGATGGAGTAATACGGGCTGAATCGAAGCACGTTCGCATCGGTGGCGTTGATGCTGTCAATGGCAGTAGCCGCAGCTGCGGTACTCGTAGTGCCGGCACTCGTGGTGCCCTCTGGCTCCGATGGCGGAGCTTGGGCAACGCTCCATGCAGCGTCTCGGTTGAAGAACAATGTGGCATCGTCGAACTGGTAACGGCCAAACAAGTTTGTTTGCACGCGGAACAGGTCTTCTGGATAACGGAAGTGCGCAGCAAGTTCAGCCGGAATGGTGGACTTCTTGGCAAACAAGTTGGGGAACGCAGCGTTCCACATACGGGCGATGGGGTCTTTGGTGTCCACCAAATACAACGTGACATCGCCGGTGTACGCATCGACCACTGCCTTCACGCTGTTGCGCACGTAATTGAACGCGTGATTCAGACCACTGTTGGCGCTCAACTGATCGATGTTTGCAGTCTCGGCGTACGGATACTTGTTGGTGGTGGTGAATGCATCCACCACCCATTTGATGGCACCGTTCACCACCACCGGATACGGATCGGAATCGAGATGCAGGAACGGAGCAATCTTGGCCACTCGGTCACGTACGTTTCGTACCAACAACATGCGTGAGTCAGAAGTGATCAAATTTGAGCCGAACAAGTTGAACTCACCAAAGTTCAGAGCCATCGCAACGCGGCGAGCCAGCCCATTCACCACAATGCCGCCCTTACCAGTGAATGACGTTTGAGTGGCGCCCGGG
>JALQYL010000017.1:0-23549 GCA_023254135.1 Ilumatobacteraceae bacterium
CCATCATTGGCTGCAGCGATTCCGTCGGAAATTGCTTCCCCTCTTCGGCATGTGCAACGGGCGCTACGGCCACCGTGCCGAGCACCATGCCAAGAATCACCCGTCGAAATCGCATTCATATGACCGTAGTGGGCAAAAGACTTCCTCTGCAGATGCCTGCGCCAACTACCGTAGGAACTCTGTGAGTGAAGAGAATTTTGACGAAAACGTAGGCGGGCTGGAACTGGAAAAGGCACGCCGCCTCTCCGCTATTCAGGCCATGCGCAATGCTGGCACCAACCCCTACCCCTATCGTTTTGATCGCAGCCACACCTTGGCCGAACTACGCAACAAGTACGGCACCATGGAGGCGGGTGCAGAAACGGATGATCGGGTTGAAATTGCCGGTCGCATCATGTTGAAGCGTGACCAAGGCAAACTCATCTTCGCCACCGTGCAGGATCGTGACACCAACATTCAGTTGTTCGTTTCAAAAGCGGTGGTGGGCGACGACCAATTCGACGCCATCAACGCACTTGACCTGGGCGACTGGGTGGGTGCAACGGGCACGGTGATGACCACTCGCAAGGGCGAGCTCTCGGTGAAAGTGGAATCAGTGGTTCTACTGTCGAAGGCAGTTCGACCACTGCCCGACAAGTGGCACGGCCTCACCGATACCGACACTCGTTATCGCCAGCGCTACGCAGATCTCATTGGCAACGAAGAGTCACGTCGCATGTTTGCCGTGCGACATGCAGTGATTGCCAGTTTCCGTCGCACCCTGCACGAGCACGGCTTCATCGAGGTGGAAACCCCAGTGCTACACGTTGAAGCAGGCGGAGCACATGCTCGTCCATTCCTCACTCACCACAATGCTCTCGATATGCAGTTGTACCTGCGCATTGCATTGGAACTGCACCTGAAGCGTCTCATCGTGGGCGGAATGGAACGCGTGTACGAGATTGGTCGTGTGTTCCGCAATGAAGGAATCTCCACGCGCCACAACCCCGAGTTCACCATGATGGAGTTGTACCAGGCATTCGCCGACTACACCGACATCATGAATCTCACCGAAACGTTGTTCACCAATGCGGCGATTGATGCCACCGGTTCCTCAGTGGTCACCATTGACGATGTGCAGGTTGATCTTGCCAAGCCTTGGCGTCGCGTGCGCATGATCGACCTTGTGGCAGAGGCAACGGGAGTGAAGGTACACCCCACCATGGACCAAGCCGAACTTGTTGCTCTTGCCGAGAAGCACGGCGTGAAGATTGAGAAGCACTTCGGCCCCGGCAAGTTGATTGAAGAACTGTTCGAGCAGTTGTGTGAGTCATCGCTGCGTGAACCAACGTTTGTCACTGGTCACCCCGTGGAAATCAGTCCGCTCGCGCGCGAGGATCGCAATGACCCGCACCTCACAGAACGCTTCGAGTTGTTCGTGGGCGGTCGCGAATTGGCCAAGGCCTATTCAGAACTCAACGACCCGGTGGTGCAACGCGAACGATTCGAAGACGAGCAGAAGCAAAAAGAAGCGGGCAACGCCGAAGCAGGCACCGTTGACGAGGATTACCTGCGCGCACTCGAATTCGGCATGCCACCCACCGGTGGTCTTGGTATTGGCATTGACCGACTGGTCATGCTCATTGGCGGCGCGGCGTCCATCCGCGACGTCATCTTGTTCCCCACACTTCGTCCGGAGGTTTTCTAATGTCCACCACAGCTTGGGGCGTCGGCATTGCCACGCTTGATGCAAATGGAGCAACTCTCGATGTGCGCTTCCGCGCCGTGGGCATGGGCGATGCAGTCCCTGCCGACGCACCATCGGTAGACCCTTCGGTTGACACCGACCGTGATCGCGGTGTGGTGTTGAAGCCGGTATCCCTCGTTGTTGACACAGCGAGTGGCCCCACCGATTCGGCCGACGCATATCTGAGGCTGAACCTGATGTCGCAGCGCATCATGAAACCACGCTCGATGAATCTTGATGGCATCTTTGGCCACCTACAGAACGTTGCGTGGACAGACCGCGGTCCCGTTGCAGTTGACGCCATCGAATCCGTGTCATGGAACCTCGCACGCAAAGGTCAACACCTGGTGGTACACGGTGTGGACAAGTTCCCGCGCATGACCGACTATGTGGTGCCTTCGGGTGTGCGTATTGCCGACGCCAGCCGTGTGCGCCTGGGCGCCTATCTCTCCCCTGGCACCACCGTGATGCACGAAGGCTTCTGCAACTTCAACGCGGGCACCCTCGGTGCGTCCATGGTGGAAGGCCGCATCTCGCAAGGTGTCCTCGTAGGAGATGGTTCCGACATTGGAGGTGGCGCATCCATCATGGGCACGTTGTCTGGTGGTGGCAAAGAGCAAGTCACCATTGGCGAGCGTTGTCTACTGGGTGCCAATGCCGGAATCGGTATCAGTCTTGGAGACGATTGCATTGTGGAAGCTGGCTTGTACGTCACGGGCGGTTCCGTGGTGATTGATCCATCGGGCAACCCCGTGAAGGCAAGGCTTCTCTCTGGCCACAGCAACTTGTTGTACCGCCGCAACTCACTCACCGGCGCCATTGAGGTCATCGTGCGTTCCGGTTCGTGGGGCGGCCTCAACGCCGACTTGCATAAGAACTAATCATGAATGCCCAGGAACTGCTCGACCTCATCACATCGCGTCGCAGCAGTGTCCTGATTGATCGCGAGAAGCGCGTTGAAGAGTCGGTCATCAACGACATGATTACTGCGGCGCAATATGCACCCAACCACAAGCGCACCTGGCCGGCCCGATTCGCTGTGATCAGTGGCGTATCACAGCATGTCCTGGGCAATGCCATTGCCGACTCCATGTCGAAGCGCGGTGACGACAAGTTCAAGGTGGACAAGACACGCACCAAGTACACACGCAGTCCGTACGTGATTGTGGTGGCAAGCGCCAAAGGTGAGTCGGACAACGAGACCGAAGAAAACAAATTCGCGGTCGCCGCTGGCATTCAGAACATGTTGTTGCTGGCACACGCACACGGCCTTGCCACCATGTGGGGCTCACCCGCAAAAGGCGCAAACAAAGCAATCACCAGAGTATGCGGGTTCGATGATTCAGACGTTGTGCTCGGCATCATCTACGTGGGCTGGCCCGCCCGCGACGTTGAACACGTGGAGCGGCCTGCACCCCGCGTGACTCACCTGCAATAAGCAGGATTTATCGTCTTGAGATCACCGGGAAGGCCATGATCTTGGTCACCATTCGACCTTTGGGTCCGCGAATCAATACTGAGATGCGACACATGCCTGACTTCAGAGCGACTACGTGACCCGCGGTGATGCGGCACACTCGCGCACGTGGATTCAACACTTTGGATCCAGAAGTTGAGACGGTCCGCAGAACGCGTTGCGCCTGAGCGTGAACCGATATGGCAGACACGCTGCCAACGGCTGAATCAGCGCGTGTGCTGTTGACCACCACATCTGTGGTACTCGACGACGGAGCAACTGTCACGGACGTGATGGTTGAAGTTGTGGCAGCAGTACTTCTGTCGAGCACGATGGAATCGGAGTAGGTACGGGTTCTGTCAATGCCGGGCCCAATAAACCTCACATAGACGGAAGTGGAATACACCCCGTCACCGGCATCTTCAAGCGTCCATGAGAATGAGTTGGCCAATGAAATTGTTCGAGTAGTGGCTGAAGCAAATGCTCCGTCATTCGAGACTTTTGCAAACGTTGCATAAGCGGGCCACACCATGGAGACGTTGACATCCAACGACGAAGTGCGCGCCATTCCGTTGAGTATGGACACACCGGGTTCGTCACCCGGTGGAGCGAGCAGGACATTGATGTCAGCTGTTGCAGTGTTGGAAACCCCACCGGAACGTGTGGCTTTCACGCGCACCGTATGGAGGCCAGGCTCACCCCAGGCCACTGAGTACGTGGGAGATGTGCCGGTGGATACTTCAAAGGTTTCATCATTGTTGATATCCCATGCATACGTGACACCACCGAACGATGGCATTGAACCCGACGCGTTCAGTTGCGCTGATTCGTTGGTGAGAACGTAGGACGGTGCAGTGAGAACCGCATTTCCCAATGGTTCGCCAATCAATGCGTAGATTGCCTCACGTGCAAGCCCCACATCTACACCGTTCTGCCACATCCAGATGGTGACATTCCGCGTACTGACATCGAACCCAGAACCAACACCTAGTCCGATTCCCGGATAACTACAACTGCCCATCCAATTCTGTGCTGCACCAATGGCCGTTCCCAGCACGCGAAATTTTTCGTCATCAGTTCCGGAGACTATGGCCCACAAATTGTCCATTGATGTTCGCTGAACCTCCGTACCCGTGATGGTGAGAGATATGGGTGTTGATGCTGATGAATCACGCAACGCGGTTGACGCATCACACGTGCTTGCATGTGCAGTACCAGTATGTGAAACGAACCCGCACACAAGAAGTGCCAGAGCAACGATCTTTGAACTAGTTGCCTTAAAAAATGCGCGCATGCGATACCCCCAGAGAGTTACCGCATTAAAACACATGGGTGTTGGCCATCACGGCCAAGGACTTAGTGACCTGGTTGGTATGTGCCGTACACGTCGCGTAGTGCGTCGCTGACCTCGCCCAATGTTGCATGCGCGCGTAGTGCTTCCTTCATGGGAATCAATACGTTTGCGGTGCCGCGGGCTGCTTCGCGAACAGCGTCAAGAGTTGCCGCAACCTTGGCCTGGTCACGATCTTCCTTGAACTTCTTCAAGCGAGCAATCTGACCAACGGCAAGGCTTGGATCGATGGGGAAAACGTTTGGTTCTGGTTCATCATCCACACCGAACTTGTTGACGCCCACGATGATTCGTTCGTCATCGTCGATGGACTTTGCGTATGCGTATGCGCTGTCGCCGATTTCATCCATCTGGTATCCGGATTCAATGGCCGCAACGGCGCCACCCATCTCGTCAATCTTGGCGATGTATTCCCATGCCAAACGCTCCACCTCATCGGTGAGTTTCTCAACGAAGTATGAACCGGCAAGCGGGTCAGGTGTGTCGGCAATGCCACTTTCGTACCCAATGATTTGCTGTGTGCGAAGTGCGATACGCGCAGCTTCCTCGGTGGGCAGACCAAGCGCTTCATCGAAGCCATTGGTGTGCAAGCTCTGAGTTCCACCCAACACTGCGGCCATGGACTGCACTGCCACACGCACCACGTTGTTCAGTGGTTGCTGCGCGGTGAGTGTGCTTCCACCCGTTTGCGTGTGGAAGCGCAACAACTTGCTGCTCTCCTTCTTTGCGCCAAAACGCTCGGTCATGATCTTGTGCCACATACGACGACTTGCACGGAACTTGGCCACTTCTTCGAAGAAGTTGTTGTGACCATTCCAGAAGAACGACAAGCGAGGCGCGAAGTCGTCGACATCAAGACCAGAATCAACTGCTGCCTGTACGTATGCAATTGCATCGGACAATGTGAAAGCGATTTCCTGCACCGCAGTACTGCCTGCTTCACGAATGTGGTATCCGGAAATGGAAATGGTGTTCCACTTTGGAATGTTCTTTGAGCAGTAGTCAAAAATGTCGGTGATGAGACGCATGGACGGACGTGGTGGGTACACGTATGTACCGCGTGCGATGTATTCCTTCAGGATGTCGTTCTGAATGGTGCCACTGATGGCGGAAGCAGGGACGCCCTGTTCTTCTGCCACCAACTCGTACATCAGCAACAAGATGGATGCAGTGGAGTTGATGGTCATGGAGGTGCTCACCTTGTCGAGTGGCAGATCCTTCAACAGCAAACGCATGTCGTCCAGAGAACTGATGGCAACGCCCACCTTGCCCACTTCACCTTCGGCACGTGGGTGGTCAGAGTCATATCCCATTTGTGTGGGAAGGTCGAACGCGCATGACAAACCTGTCTGGCCTGCCTGCAACAGGAACTTGAAACGTTCGTTGGTGGCTTCTGCCGAGCCAAAACCGGCGTACTGGCGCATGGTCCACAACTTGCCGCGGTACATGGTGGGATACACACCACGCGTGTACGGGGCGGTGCCTGGGGTGCCCAGTTTTTCTGCCGCATTCCAACCAGCAAGGTCACTTTCGGAATACAGCGGGGCAATTTCAATCCCCGAGTCAGTGCGCTTCACGTCTTCAGCCATAGGCATCAATGGTACGAGGCGGGGTTCCGCCACACACAATGAGGAGGCGTCGCATTTGCCCCAATTGGGCTATTTGGCGGCCACCAGGCTGATCTCCATCAGCCATTCGGCTCGGGCAAGCGCCGGAACGGTGACCAAGGTGCTGGCGGCACGGTGTTCCCCCATCACTTCATCGCGAACGGCCATCACCGTGGCCAAGTCGGTCTGCAATGAATCGGAAGCCACCACATACGTGGTGATGCTCACCACATCGGAAATGGCCATGCCGCCCGCGCGCAAAATTTCGAACAGATTGGCCCACACCACCCGGGCCTGGCCTTCCACCGTGGGAGGCACGGTGCCATCGGGCATGGTGGGCACCACTCCCGAAGTGAAAATCATCTCTGCGGGACCTGACACCTTCATGCCATGGGCATAGCGAGCCGCCGGTGCGGACATGTGTGGCGGCTGTATTTCACTGATTCCCATACGCCCCATTCTGACCTAATGTGACCTCATGACCATTGCTCCTGATGCACCAAACACCACCGTTCCCATGATTGACGGTGTGCCTCTCACTCCCAAAGAAGTCACCACTATTGGTTTCGAGTCTCTTGCACCCGCAGCAAGCGTTGCTGAAGAGCGTTTGCGTCGTAAGCAGAAGCTGGCCGGCGCATTGCGCATCTTCGGCAAATTCGGATTCGGCGAAGGAGTTGCCGGTCACATCACCGTGCGCGACCCCGAGTTCCCCGATCACTTCTGGGTGAACCCACTTGGCCTTTCCTTCCGTCACTGTTCAGTGTCCGATCTCATTCTGGTGAACCACCACGGCGAAGTGGTGTACGGCAAGCACAGCGTGAACCGCGCTGCATACGTGTTGCACGCAGCAGTACACGCCGCACGTCCCGACGTGGTTGCCGCTGCGCACGCGCACTCGGTGTACGGCAAGGCATTCAGTTCCTTGGGTATCAAGCTTGATCCACTGACGCAGGACTCATGTGCGTTCTACGAACAGAACGTTGTGATTGCTGATCACGGTGGCGCCGTGGTGTTTGAAGAGCAAGCAGGTCGCGATTTTGCACAGGCATTTGGTCACTACCGCGCCGCCATTCACCAGAATCACGGACACTTCACCGTTGGCGCCACTGTCGATGAGGCCGTGTTCTGGTTCGTGTGCTTCGAGCGTTGCGCACAAGCACAGTTGTTGGCCATGGCTGCAGGAACACCAAAGCACATTCCGCATGAATCAGCCGTGTACACACGCGAGAATGCGGGCAACGCAATGACCGGCTGGATGCACTTCCAGCCTCTGTGGCAGGAAATCTGCCGCACAGATCCCGACCTGTTCGACTAGTCGCAATCGTGGCCCCTGCAAAGGGGTTGCGCCTCCATCGAATACTCGAAGTCGCACCCCCTGAATTCCTCTTTGCCCTGTCTGCCATCGCGCAGTACAGCGGCGCCGTCATTGCGGTCAAACTATTCAACGAGGCCTCACCAGCAACCGTTGCCTACATTCGTGTTGTTGCGGCATCTCTCATTCTGATTGTGTTCTCGGTGCGGCGCTCGCACCCAAAATGGACGCGCCACGACATCGCATGGGCCGCGGCCTTTGGTTGTGCCACCGCATTGATGAACCTGTTCTTCTACATGGCCATCGATCGCCTACCAATGGGCAAGGGCGTGACCATCGAATTCATTGGACCCATCGCGGTAGCAGCATTGCGCACCCGAACGATGCGCAACACCATTGCGCTCGCACTTGCTGCAATTGGTGTGGTGGTACTGGGTGGCGTCGAGTTGGGCAACGAACCACTCGGTCTCGTGTTCATTCTTGCTGCGTCGGTGATGTGGGCCTTGTACATCGTCATGGGATCACGCGTGGCGTTGGGTGATCGCGGCGTGTCTGGTCTTGGCGTTGGCTTGTTCTTCGGAGCGATTCTCATCACACCATTCGGTGTCGGTGACCTGCACAAGGCGATTGCTGCTCCGCACATTCTCTTTGGTGCCGCACTGGTGGGCTTGCTAGCCAATGCAATTGGTTATGGCATCGACCAGTCCACATTGCGACGCATTCCCATCCGGCGTTTTTCATTGCTTCTCGCCCTCCTTCCCGTATGCGCTGCCATCTTCGGATTTCTGTTCCTGGGTCAAACCCCCACGGCTCTCGACCTTGCTGGCATGGCCCTTGTTCTTGTTGGCGTTGCCGTACAAGAGCGGGAGCAACTGGAACGCCACCATCAAGAGGTAGAGACCACCTAGCGTGGTCTCCTATGAAGAGGACCGCACGCCAACGCATTGCCGCACTGGTCGTTGCAAGCGCCTCTGTTGCCTCGCTGGCCGCCTTTGGCCCGTCGCCATCGGCACGTGCGGACAATCTTCCACCGCTCGCCATCGTGATTCGCGGCCACGGCAACGGACACGGGCGCGGCCTCAGCCAATACGGCGCCCTCGGATGGGCCACCAAACTGAACGCCGACTGGCAAGCAATTCTCAACTTCTATTACGGGGGCTCGGGTCGCACCGTTGCCACGCTGACCGCAGCTGACACAACCTCATACCCCGACGGCAACATGACCACTCGTCTCGTCACTCTTGACGGCGCACAAACTGCGGTTATCTCCGACAACGCAACAGCGTCATGGAGTGGCAATCCGAACAAGTATTCCTCGTTGCTGGCGCGTTCCACGGGGCGCAACACATACGACGTGTACGGCTCCGCCACGGCAACATGTCCATCGGCCTCAGGGACACCGTCGGGTTTCACGCTGCTCGCCCGCAATGCCACTGGTCCTGTCACTTTTACCTCCGCACGCGGTTCTGACCCCGCAGCGACTGCACCCGTTGACCTGCTCGGGCTGTGCGAACCTGCATCCACCACGTTCCCCAAGGGTCGCTTGCGTTTTTACCGTGGTGCCATTCGCGCCACCAACGATGCAAACGGTGCTCTGCGCACCGTGAACATCGCGCCGCTCGATTCATATCTTCGTGGCGTTGTGCCTCGCGAATCCCCCGCCGGATGGGGCGACATTGCCAACGGATTAGGAATGCATGCGTTGCGCGCACAAGCAGTTGCGGCACGAAGCTATTCGCTCTCCGAAAAGCGCTATTCATTTGCAAAGACCTGCGACACCCAGGATTGTCAGGTGTACGGCGGCGCCGCGTTGCGAACTGTGGGCACCACCTCCACCACCGTGATTGAAGATGCTCGCACCGATCGTGCCATTGCAGAAACCGCCAACGTTGTCATCAAAGATGCCAATCAAACCATCGTGCGTACCGAGTTCACGTCATCAAACGGTGGACGCACTTTCGGCGGTCAATTTCCTGCACAGATCGACAATGGCGACCTCATTGCAGATGCTGCACTGCAGAACTGGACTGTTCTCATCACCGCCGCACAACTGCAGAAGGCATTCCCCTCTATTGGCGTGTTGCTCTCCGTCGTTGCAGCCCACGACGGGCTGGGTGGAGACTGGAACGGGTACACCACCTCGGTCACCATCACCGGGACTGCCGGCGTCGTCACACGCACCGGATGGCAATTCCGTAGCGATTTCAATCTGAATGCGCCGTGGTACGAGGCGTTCCCCGTTACACCTGCCGACCCAGTGGCTGCACCCGTGGGGTCAATTCTGTTCGTGGGCGATTCAGTGGGCGAAAGCATTGCCAGCGAAGTGGCATCCATCATCACGCCCGCCTACCCCGCTCTGAATTTCCAATCATGTGCGGGACGCGGCATGGCTGGCACCGATTGTTTGTTCCCCGTCACTGCGCCACAACTTGATCTTGACGGCGTCGGCGTTGTGAATGCACTTCCTGCTCCCGCGATTGCCGTGGTGGAACTGGGCTACAACGATGACCCCAATTCGTTTCAAGCCGAAGTGCAACAAATGATGTCGGCGCTTTCCGCAAAGGCGGTGCAGCGCATCATCTTTGTCAATATGTCCACACGGGCCACCGCAAAGAATTACGCGAAATCAAACGCCGTACTCCTTGCAACTGCAGCGGCCAACCCTGCGGTCACCATCTTCGACTGGAACACGGCCAGTTCAGCAGCCAATCAATGGCGTTGGTTCGACAACACATCGCTGTGTTGCTGGGTGCATTTGTCCAACTCCGGTCAAACAGAATTCGCATTGTTCTTGCGCCAACAACTCGACAACTTGCGTGCCCAAAATCTTCTGCCCGTCACCGCTTCCACCGAGGCCGTCATTCCCGGGCTTCCCTTGCAGAAATCACACAAGGGTGTGATGGTGCAATCCATTCAGAAGAAGCTCAACGCAGTTCTCGCATTGAAGGGCAGCAAGCGGTTGGTCACCGATGGCGCCTACGGCAATGGCACCGTCAAGGCAGTGAAGGCCTTCCAAACCACCTCCAGCATTCCCGTAACGGGAATTGTGGACCGCCTCACGTGGAACACCATGGGGCTTGCAGGCCGTGTGGATCTTGCCATTCTCAAGGTGGGTTCCGTTCAGCCAGCCGTGGCATCGGTGCAGCGCGCATTGGCCAAAGTGTTGAAGAAAAAGATCTCTCCCACTGGATCATTCACGTCATCGTTGGCGAACGACGTGAAGACATTTCAAAAGCGTGCCGGCCTCACGGTGAACGGTCGAATCGGACCCAACACCTGGGCGGTGCTCATGACCGCCGCTGCTCGCGCATAGTTCTAACTGTCGAAGCGCGTTTGCCACGCTGCATCGCTCACCATGGTGGGATACATGTCGCGGTACTGCTTCTTCAGCTTGCGGTAATTGCGCAACAGTTGCAATGTGGTGGTGAACACTTCACGCTGGATCTTGCGGAATCGCTTGTAGTCGCGTTCGCAAATGAAGCCTTCTTCAAAGCGGGGGTGACGGTACAGAATCTTGTCGTGGCGAATGGCAAGACCCACGGCGCGCACGTCAATCTGTGCCACTCCCACGTTCTCGGAGCGCAAGAACTTTGGCAGCCAACTACCGGCCGCGATGAACGGCGACATGAGATACCCGCCCAGACGAATCCACTTGGGGCGTGGAGGCGAAAAGCCCAGGCTCTTCAATTCTTCGGTGAGTGGCGCAGCCTTTTCTTCCGAGACTTGACGAACTTCATCGTGCTTGTTGGAGTGATTGATCTTCATCCACTCTTCTGGCCCAGCGAGGAAGTCTTTCATTCCCCAGATCATGTATTCAGCACTCGCATATCGATGCGAATACGCATTGCGGAATCCGAAGCCCAAGTATCGCCATGCAAGATGACGAGCCTTGTGATCGTCGAACACCAACGTGTCAATGAGAGCGAAGTTGCGAACTTCGTAGTACAACGACGAGGGATTGTTCTTCAGTGCAAAGTCGGCATGCCACACACAAATGCCGTTCATGGTGACGGTGTGCTCACCGGTGTGCATGAGACCAAACGCAACATCGTCGCCACGCACGAACACGGGCAACGGGTTTTCCTTGGCAATGTGCATGGGGAACACGGTGTACCACCATGCGGAATACGCCATCTCGTGTTCCAACTGGTCGTGCAGCACTTCCGATCGATGACGCAGGTCCACGCCACGGCCAATGGCGCGCAACGGATACACCGCCTTGAATTCGTACCAAGAGCCGGCCTCAAACTGCAGCCATGGCTGTTCTTCGCTCATCATGGCGCCATGAATGCACAAGTCCGGTGACGTTGCGTATGTGAGCAAGGCAATGGTTCGCACAATGGACTCAGGCTCCAACGAGATGTCGTCATCCATGAACACCACATGCGTGCTCCAGCCTTCATTGCGGAACTCAATGAGGCCACGCGCAAAACCACCGGCTCCGCCCAAGTTGGGATTTGGAATCACACGAACCGGTGCACCTGCAGGAATGTTTGGTTCAAGATTGCGCGCATTGTCGGCGACCAACACTTTGAGATGCCCGTGCACAATGGGCACATTGGCTTCCAAGTCCACAAGACGATCAATTGTCTTGAGCACGTATTCCTGGCGATTGAACGTGGTGATGGCAACACCCAAGTGCACGTCTCGCACTGGTGCAGCCGTGGTACCCCACTCGCCTGAATGCACAACAACACCGTCTTCCAACGCAGTGACCACCACGTAGAAGGATTCGGGAGACAACTGGTGAATATTGGCGCACGTGAGCGCATCGCCAGATTCAGTACTTGCAATCACCGTGTCAACGCCGCCAGCAAAAGAGACAAAATCAACGCGTGCATGACCGGTGATGTTCATGCGCACCACAACGTCATCGATAGATGTGAGGCGCGCCCAACGTCCGGCCGAGAACACACCAAAGGCCGTGTCGAACGATGCGGTGCCACCAATCTTCAACCTCACGCCATTGGGTTGAATCTCTCCATTTCGCAGCCGCACGTACAGGGTGGGCTCAGCGAAATCTGGCGCGGGAATTTGAATGCGGGCCAGAGGGTGCACGATCACCCCCCTAGTTTCACAGGGGATCCACCACCAACGGCGGAATTGGGCGATTTTCACGCTTGGCGCTCAGGTAGGCCTCGGCCACCTCCAAGGCTTCTTTGATGGTGACGTCCATGTCCAGATAGCGGTATGTGCCCAAACGGCCCATGAATGTGACGCCCGTCGCAGCTCGAGCGGCCTGCACATACTGCAGCAACTGCTCCTTTTCCTTCACCTGACGAATGGGGTAATACGGAATGTCCCCCTCGTCGGCCAGGCGGCTGTATTCGGTGTACATGGTGGTGCCCTCGTGGCTTTCCCACGGCGCAAAGTGCTTGTGTTCGGTGATGCGGGTGTACGGCACATCCACGTCGCAGTAATTCATGACGGGGCAACCCTGGAAGTCTCCCGTGGATTCGGTTTCCACGAAGTCGAGCGTGCGGTAGCCCAGCTTGCCGAACTGACTGTCGAAATACTCGTCGATGGGACCCGACCAAAATACGTGCTCTGCACTTGCCAGCTCTTCGCGCGTCACGGTTTTGTTCAACGTGACTTCAATGAGCGGGTGGTCAAGAATTGCTTCAATGATGGGTGTGTAGCCATCGCGCGGAATCGCCTGGTACGGATGATTGAAGTAACTGTCTTCGTACGAAAAGCGCACCGGCAGTCGCGCCAGGATTGACGCGGGCAACTCAGTGGGCGAAACACCCCATTGCTTTTGCGTGTAACCCTTGAAGAACGCTTCATACAATTCTCGCCCCACGAATTTGAGCGCTTGATCTTCGAAACTCACCGGCGTGCCAATGCTGGAGTCGGCATGTTCTGCAATGAACTGCTCTGCTTCTGCTGGCGACAACGTGGTGCCGAAGAATTGATTGATGGTGTGCAGGTTGACTGGCAACGAATACACGCGCCCGCCCGAGGTGGCTTTCACGCGGTGGTTGTACGGCACCATGTCGCCGTACTTGTTGATGTACTCCCACACGTTTTCGTGTGCTGTGTGGAAAATGTGCGGCCCGTACACGTGCACCATCACACCGTTTTCACGACGCTCGGTGTGAGCATTACCACCCACATGTGAGCGACCGTCCACCACCCACGATGCAATGCCGGCTTCGGCCAATTCACGAGCTACAACAGCGCCAGAAAAGCCGGCGCCAACAATCACAATCGAGGCTGTCACGTTGGAAACGCTAGTGCGTGGCGCAATATGCACAGAGTCTCTGTGCCACAACTAATTGATTAGTGGGACATCCACGGAGCGCACAAACCATCGAGATCGCGCACTTCAATGCGGTCGCGGTTTTCGTAGGTGACCTGGTTCTCCGGATCAGGACGCAATTTGAACACGCGGAACGACATTTCTGTCGTGTCCACCGACAAGATGCGACCAATGAGTGGGTCGCCCAACTCAAGAATCACCTTGATGGCTTCAAGCGCCTGAATGGAACCGATAATGCCAGGCAACACGCCCAACACACCAGCTTCTGCGCATGAAGGTGCAAATTCTGCGGGAGGAGGTGTTGGAACCATGTCGCGATACGTGGGCCCAAGCTTTGGATGGAACACCGACACCATGCCCTCGAAACGGAAGATGCTGCCGTGCACCACAGGAATGCCCAGCTTCACGCTGGCATCGTTCAGCAAGTAACGGCTGGGGAAATTATCGGCACCATCAACGACAAGGTCGTACTCGCTCATGATTTCCATGATGTTGCTTGCATCAAGACGCATGTCGTAGGTCTTCACCTTCACGTCCGGATTCAACTTGTTGATGGTCATGCGTGCAGACTCAACCTTGCGCTCGCCAATGCGATCCATGTTGTGCAGAATCTGGCGTTGCAAGTTTGATGCATCGACTTCGTCCATATCGACGATGCCGATTGTTCCGATGCCCGCCGCAGCCAAGTACAACGCAGCTGGTGAACCGAGTCCACCAGCGCCCAACATGAGCACGCGTGCGCCCAACAACTTGGCCTGTCCTTCTACGCCCACTTCAGGAAGAAGCAAGTGACGCTGATAACGATTGCGCTGGTCTGCAGTGAGTTGCACTGGCAACTTCCACGGACGACCTTCATCTTTCCAGCGACCGAAACCACCAGCCATGGACAGAACATTTGTGTAGCCAAGCTCCTGCAACGTGCGTGCGGCGAATGCACTGCGAATACCGCCGGCGCAATACACGATGATCTCTTGGTCGCGGTCGGTGGCGCGTCCTTCAATCTGCGCTTCCAGGTGTCCGCGCGGAATGTGCAACACGTTGGCCAACGTGCCTTGTTCGAATTCGTCGGGCTCACGCACATCGAGCACCAGAACGCCACCGCCTTCAATGCGCGACTGCGCTTCAGCGGGTTCAATTTCGGTGATTTGAGACTTGGCTTGAGACAAGAGGTCACGGAAGGTTGCCATGACCAAAACCCTACCAACTAAGTCGGGAATTCAGCACGGGCCACCAGCGACTGCAGAATCGGCGTGATTCCCCCGCGCAACAGAATGTGGCCGTATTCGTCCATATCGGTGACGTCACCGTTGATGATGATCACCTGCGCTCCGTGATTACGAGCACGTGGCACCATGCCGTTCACCGGACCCACGCCGAGTGTGGTGCCAATGGTGATGAGCAGGTCGCACTCGGCGGCCGCATTCATGGCGCGCAGTGAATTGTTGGAATCAATCGACTCGCCAAACAACACTGCCCCACTCTTCAAGATGCCCCCACACACCAAACATGGTGGATCTTCTTCCCCGTTTTGTACGCGCGCGATTGCTTCCTCCATGGGGCGTTCATCGCTGCACTCCCAACACCGCGTGATGCGCATGGTGCCGTGGAACTCCACAATCTTGTCGGGGCTAATCCCGGCACGGTGATGGAGACCATCAACGTTCTGGGTCACCAAACAATGCAACTTGTTGGCCTTTTCAAATGCAAGCAAAGCGCGGTGTCCATCATTTGGTTCGGCACTCCACCGACCGGGTACGGCACGCCCGGCCCATGCGAACTTCCGCACCTCGGGATTCTCGATGTAGTACTTGATGTTCGAAGTCTTTTCGGCAAGTGGATTCTTGGTCCACAAGCCATCGGGTCCGCGGAAATCGGGAATGCCGCTGTCGGTGGAAATTCCCGCACCCGTGAGCATCACAATTCGCTGAGCATCGCGAATCGCATTGACTGCTTCGGCCATGAGCAATGCATCAGGTAATTCGTCGTACATGTCCTCCATTGTGCCTCATACGTACACATCGGCCGCACAAAAACGAAGGAGACCACCTTGAGTCCTGCACCAATGATCACCAATAACAACGTCATCAATGTCGTGGCATGGAAAGACGAACTAGTGGATGCCAAAGGTTTCGCCGTGAACGACCCTTATGTGGAGATGTTCTGGTTGCCCATACTTGGCCCCACCGCAACGTGGCTACTTCGTCGTTTGGCCGCCGGACTAGAGCACAGCGAAAACGGATACTCCGTCGATATGGAGGACCTGGCTCGCGGAATTGGCGTTGCGTATTCCACTGGCCGCCATAATCCGTTTGCTCGTGCACTGCATCGTTGTGTCATGTTCGGCGTGGCGCAACAGTTGGCCATTCTGCCCGAGCGTACGTTTGCCGTTCGCACACACATTCCCGTGCTTCCACAGCGCCACCTCTCACGCTTGCCCGAGGCATTGCGTGTTGCCCACCATGATTGGATGCATGCCGTGGCGCAATAGTGTGAGGACGTGAAACTCCGCATCTTTACCGAACCACAACAGGGTGCCAGCTACGGCCAACTTCTCGCCGTTGCACAAACCGCAGAACAAGCAGGCTTCGATGCCTTCTTCCGTAGTGACCACTACCAACGAATGGGCACGCACTTCTCGGGGCTGCCAGGGCCTTCCGATGCGTGGATCACCCTTGCCGGTATCGCGCGTGAAACCAAGAGCATTCGTCTCGGAACACTTGTGAATTCAGCAACGTTCCGCAACCCCGGCGTGCTCGCCATCAGTGTTGCCAACGTGGACGACATGTCGAATGGTCGTGTTGAATTGGGTCTCGGCGCAGGTTGGTACGGGGTGGAGCACACGTCGTATGGCATTCCGTTCCCCGCACTCGGAGAACGATTCGATGTGCTCACCGAACAACTCGGCGTAATCACCGGCTTGTGGGGTACTCCGCACGGAGAAACCTTCAATTTCTCCGGCAAGCACTACACCATCACCGATTCACCCGCATTGCCCAAGCCGGTGCAGTCGCCTCCCCCCATCATCGTGGGTGGCGGCGGTCCGAAGCGCACACCCATGTTGGCGGCAAAATTCGCTGCAGAATTCAACATGCCGTTCCAGAGCATGGATGCATTCAGTGCACAGTGCACCCGAGTGCGCGATGCATGCACCTCCATTGGTCGCGACCCGAAGTCACTGGTGTACTCAACGGCGCAAGTTGTGGCCATCGGTCGCAACGACGCAGAGGTGGCAAAACGCGCAGCGGCAATTGGTCGCGAAGTAGATGAACTGAAGCAGAACGGTCTCTGTGGCACTCCCGCCGAGGTTCTGGAGAAAATCGAGAAGTGGAAGTCCGTTGGTGCAGAGCGCCTGTATCTACAGGTTCTCGATCTCGACGATTTGGATCATGTGAATCTCATCGGCGCGGACATCATTCCGCACGTGTGATTACAGCGCACCGCTAATCAGCAACATCACTGCAATGCCGCCAACAGCCAAGCGGTAGTAACCAAAAATCTTCAGGGAATGGCTGGAGAGATAACTCACCATCCATTTCACGGCTGCGAGTGCGGTGATGAACGCAAATATCGCGCCAATCAGAGGTGACACCACACCGAACTTGTCCACCAGTTCCCCACCATGCTTGGCAAGGTCGAGGAATGTTGCAGCCGAGAGCGTCACAAGACCCAGCAGGAAACTGAATTCAATTGCTGATGCCATGGACATTCCCACAGCAAGTCCGGCAACAAGTGTGATGAGGCTGCGACTCACTCCGGGCCACAATGCCAGGCCTTGTGCGAATCCAATGATGACCGCAGCACGCAACGGAAGGTTTTGAATGTTCAATGCGCCTGGCTTCGGATTCATCTTCAGAATCAACACACCGCCTGCAATCCACGCGAGCGTTACAGGAATGGGACCAAACAATGCATTCTTCAAGGTGTCACCCGCGATGGCGCCAATGAAAGCAGCCGGCAGAAACGCAACAATCAATCGAAGCAGTGCGGCACGACCTTCAACACTTTTCCCCACCATGCCGTTGGTCATTGCCAACACACGATCGCGATACAGGTACAGCACAGCAAGAATGGCGCCGAACTGAATGGCAATGGAATACGTATCGCCCGCCACTTGTTCGGATCCGGTTCCGAAACCAATGAGTTGCCCCACCACCAACAAGTGACCTGTCGATGACACCGGCAAAAACTCGGTGATCCCCTCAACAATGCCAAGAAGGATGGCGTGTGGAATGGAGAGCAAACTGGCAATCATCGCTTGTCAGTCTCTCACCTTCTCAGCGATGAACGCGCGCAACTACACAATGCGCGACTTCTTGTCTCCCCAATAGCGTTCGCGTAGAGGCTTCTTGTACAACTTGCCTGTCGGCAATCGCGGTAGTTCAGCCTCAAAATCAACGGAGCGTGGACACTTTTGGCGTGCCAAATGTTCATGGCAGAACGCAATGAGTTCCTGTTCAATATCGGCACCAGGTTCAATACCTGGCATCAATTGCACCACAGCCTTCACTTCTTCACCCAAGTCAACGTTCGGTACTCCGAACACGGCAGCATCGGCCACCTTGGGGTGCGTGATGAGAAGGTTCTCGCACTCTTGCGGATAGATGTTCACGCCACCAGAAATGATCATGAATGTTGCTCGATCGGTGAGATACAAGAAGCCATCGTCGTCTATGTATCCAACGTCTCCCACCGTGGTGAGCACGCCATCGGCAGATGTTGATTCTTTGGTTTTCTCGGTGTCGTTGAAATACGAAAACTCTGTCGCTGCTTTGAACCACAAGGTGCCTGGCTCACCCTTGGGCGCTGGGTTCATCTCATCATCAAGAATGTGCAATTCACCAATCATCATCTTGCCCACGGTGCCCTTGTGGGCCAGCCACTCCTCGGTGTTGCATGCAGCAAAGCCCAGACCTTCGGTGGCGCCGTAATACTCATCGATGATGGACCCCCACCACTCGATCATCTGCTCCTTCACTGGCACGGGGCATGGTGCCGCCGCATGAATGGCCACTTCCAATGACGACAGGTCGTATTTGTGGCGAACATCGTCGGGCAACTTCAACATGCGACTGAACATGGTGGGCACCAACTGACTGTGGGTCACCTTGTATTTCTCCACCATTGCCAAGTACTGCTCAGGGTCAAAGTGCTCCATCACAATCACGGTGCCACCACGACGAATCGTGAGACCCACTGCAGCCTGTGGAGCTGAGTGATATAGCGGTGCGGGAGACAAATACGTCATGCCGTCGCGGTACTTCCACAAACCATCCAAGAACCCCCACAATGGCAGTGGACTTGCCGGATCGCTGTCCACCATCGGACGCAAGATGCCCTTGGGGCGACCCGTTGTGCCCGATGAATACAACATGGAAATTCCCAAGTTCTCATCGGCAATCGGCGTGGTGGGATGGGACCCCATCCACTTTTCGTAATTGGTGAACAACGCATCGCTCGGGTCGGCATCAATCAACACCAATCGCTTCAGGTTCGGGCATTGTTCTGCGGCGGCCGCTGCAATCTCACGCTTGGCCTTCGACGCAATGAGTACCTGCGATTCACTGTTCTGCACGATGTACGCAAGTTCATCCGCCGTGAGATAGGAGTTCACTGGCGTGTAGTACAGACCAGTGCGCTCCCCTGCGCTACAGATCTCCAGGAACGCATCGTTGTTCTCCATGAACAACGCAAAGTGATCACCTTTTGTCAGACCCTCTGCACGTAACGCATGAGCCAATTGATTTGCTCGCGATTCCAGTTCACCGTGCGTAATGACCTTGCCGGTGCTGGCCATGATGATGGCCGGATGATTCGGTGTTGCCAAAGCTGTGGCGCGTGAAAACATGTGTGTACCCCCGCCGAAAAATTACACGACTGAAGAAGCGCATCGTTCCGTTGCATTGGCGCACGGAACAAACCGAAGCGATTGGCACTCCCAACGGGATTTGAACCCGTGCCGCCACCTTGAGAGGGTGGTGTCCTAGGCCGCTAGACGATGGGAGCTAGTTGCGGAAAAGAAGGTTATCGGGGGAACGAAGTGTTCCGACGACGGCGGAAAATAGGGCGTCCACCAAGCAGTGCCAGCAACATGGCCAATGAAATGGCGATAACTGCAGGCACTGTGTTGGTTTCCTTCTTCAGCACCTTGATACCCGTGGAGATGGAGATGACTTCGCCCTGGTCGCCCACGCCGTTGACCTGAAGAGTGTGGCTTCCGGCCTTCACATCCTTGGGAACCTTCACCCGTTCCACAATCGCACCGTTCTCATCGGCAGTTCCGCGACCCAACTCAATGGGTTCTGAGAACATGAAGATGGTGTACGTGGTGCCTGGCACGAGACCCTGCATGTTCACATCCACAAAGTAGTCAGCGAAGGCGACAAGGACTCCTTCTGAGTTCACTCGTGCAGTCTTTGCGGTGGGATTGGTGGATCCCAACTTCAATGTGACCTTTTCGCCCACACGCATGACCACTTGACCATCCACATTTTCAGTGATGACTTTCACTGATTCGCCGCGAATGGAAGCTGTGACTTCACCAGCCTTCAATTCCACAGGTTCACCATCGGAACCCATCACTGGTCCGTCAACGGTTGGGGCAATTGTGGTGGTTGTGGTGGTTGTCGACGTGGAGCTTGTAGTGCTCACTGCTTTGGGAACTGCAGACTGAGGAATCGTGGTGGACACATTGGTGGCGGTTCCGCCATTGGTCCCGGATGCTGATGCAATGGTGGTGACGGGCACCTCGACAACGGTGACCGATTGGGAGGCAGCAGCGGATGCGTACACATCTGTTCCGGCCTGGCTTGCCGAAATGACACAAGAACCCGTGGAATTGAATGTGACGACACCCGCGGTGATGGAACACACCGACGAGGATGAGTTTGCAATGGTGATTGTTGGTGCGAGCGATGCATCACTGTCGACTACCACGGTGTAGGTGGTTCCAACCAGGGTTGAAGTGGATGGTGAAGATCGGAACGTCAATAGTTGCGCAATCTTGTTCACCGTGATGGTTTGCGAGTCAGTGCCGGAAAGATAATTGCTGTCGCCCGCGCGCGTGACTTCAACGACGCATGTGATGCCACCACGACTTGCAGTGAGATTTGCACCCGCGAGGGTGCACGAACCTGATTGCAGCGACCATGAAAGTGATCCGGTCGATTGACCACCAGTAGCAGTCAACGCGAGCGTTCCGCCCGTTGTGAACGAGTTGTTGCTGGTGATATTGAGTCCCGACTGTGAGGACTTCGCGATGGTGATGGTGGTGTTTGATGAGGATCGTTCGTTGTAGTTGGTATCAGTTGCCTTGGTGGCCTTGATGACACACGAAGAGCCAGCGTTGCCGGGATTCAATACGTTTCCAGCAATGGTGCATGTACCCGACACCACCGAGAACGTGACAGCACCGTTTCCTGAACCACCCGATGAAGTGAGTGTGAGGTTTTGGTTGTACGTCGCAGACGTAGATGTGACGGTGATGACCGACTGAGTCGCCTTAGCCGTGGTGATGGCCGTGGCGGAAGACGACACAACGAAGTAGTTCGTGTCGGCGGCCTTGGTAGCAACCACTGAACACGACGATCCTGCATCACCCAAGGTGAGCAGCGAACCGATCACGAAGCACGAACCAGAAGACACCGCATATGAAACAGAACCCGTGCCCGAACCACCTGATGTAGTGAGAGAGAGCACGGAGCCGTATGTGCCCGAGGTGGAAGTGATGGTCAAGCTGGCTTGGTTTGCCTGCCCAATGGAAACCGATGCAGTGGCAGAGTCAGCCGCAAGATAATTCGTGGATTGGGCTTTGGTGGCCTTGATGACACATGTCGATCCCGCGTCACCTGGAGTCAACGAAGTTCCAGAAACGGTGCAAGTGCCCGACACCACGGAGAACGACACTGCGCCGCTTCCCGATCCCCCAGTTGCGGTGAGCGACATCGATTGACCATACGTTGCCGACGTTGACGTAACGGAAAGTGCGGCCTGCATTGCCTGGCCGATAACTACCGTTGTGTTTCCAGATGACAATTCGTTGTAGTTGGTATCTGTTGCCTTGGTTGCCTTCACCACACACGATGAACCTGCATCGCCAGGCGTCAATACACCCGTTGTAATGGTGCATGTACCCGACACGACGGAGAATGTGACGGCACCCGTACCCGAACCACCCGACGAGGTGAGGGTCAGATTCTGTCCATAGGTGGCCGATGTGGATGTCACCGACAATGTGCTCTGAGTTGCCCTTGCAGTGGAGACCGCCGTTGCGACTGATGACACGGAGTTGTAGTTGTTGTCCTGATCCTTGGTGGCCACCACTGAGCAGGACGAACCGGCATCACCCAAGGTAAGCAACGATCCCAGTACGAAACACGAGCCAGAAGACACGGAATAGGAAACGGAACCCGTACCTGATCCACCCGAAGTGGTGAGTGAAAGCACCGCGCCGTATGTACCTGAAGTCGAAGTGAGTATCAACATTGCTTGGTTCGCGCGACTGATGGTGACTGTGGCGTCTACAGAGCTCGCGGACACATAATTCGTTGATTGCGCCTTCGTTGCTTTCACCACGCACGACGAACCAGCGAGACCCGGCGTGAGAACACCCGTAGCGATGGTGCATGTACCCGACACCACAGAGAATGTCACGGCGCCCGTCCCCGAACCACCCGACGAAGTTAGAGTCAATGATTGACCATACGTTGCCGATGTCGACGACACGGAAAGAGTCGCCTGCGTGCCCTGGGCTACCGAGATAGTTGTATTGGCAGAAGACAACTCGAGATAGTTGGTATCTGTTGCCTTTGTTGCTTTCACTACACAACCAGAGCCCACATCGCCAGTGGTCAACACTCCAGTGGAAATGGTGCAAGTGCCTGACACCACGGAAAACGTGACGGCGCCGTTGCCTGAACCACCCGATGACGTGAGTGTCAATGGCTGACCGTATGTTGCCGATGTTGACGTGACCGTCAGGGTGGCCTGCGTGGTCTTGGCGGTGGATATTGCCGTTGCCGACGATGACACCACGTTGTAGTTGTCATCTGCCGCTTTTGTGGCAATGACTGAACAAGCTGAGCCGGCGTCACCCAATGTGAGTACCGAGCCCAACACAAAACACGAACCAGACGACACTGCGTACGACACAGCGCCTGAGCCTGAACCACCCGATGTGTTCAGCGTGAGACCAACTCCATATGTTCCAGAGGTCGTGCTGATGGTGAGCGGACTTTGCGAAACACGTGCAATCGTGAGAGTGCCGTTGTTCTTGGTGAGCGAGTATCGGTTGGCATTGCTGCCCCCATACGACACTGAAGGAATAATTGAATAGGTACCGCCTGCAGTCGGCTTCGTTGCCGAGGGGCCATAGGCAGTGCCCAAATTGGTGGTACCGGAATACGAGTAGGTCACTGTCACCGTGTCAGACCCGATCAGGCCAGATTGCGTGTAAGAGTCTGTCCACGTGCCGCCATAGTTAATGGATTTATCAGCAGCTGTAACGGTGAGAGCCGATGCCTGCAATGTGATGAGATTGGATACAAGTTGCGATGCAGGTCCTGCATTCGTTGCGGCATCAGACACACCACCCGACGCAAGCACCAGTTGCAGAGTTCCTTCTTGACACTGCGTGACAACAACATTTACCGACGTGCCCGATGCCGCACTCGGCGTGAACACACATCCGAGTGCGGTGCCGGCATTTGAGAAGTCGCCAGCAGTTATTCCCGATACGGACTCACTGAATGCGACGCCGAATGTCAGCGACATTGCTGCTGCAGGTGACGATGGCTGCGACGAGAATGAAGCCGATGGAGCCGTGACGTCGATAGTGAGT
>JALQYL010000017.1:23559-29875 GCA_023254135.1 Ilumatobacteraceae bacterium
CGAGCTGCGTCAACGTCAAAGTTCCCGAAGTAACTGATGTTCCGGTCATGGTCACGGTGTATGGACCCGACCCACTTCCCGAGAGACCCGTGATTGCCCACCCCGTGCTGGTGCCACCAACTACAAAGTCGCCAACGCTCAAACCAGTCACTGATTCTTGGTATGAGACCGAATACGTAAATGAAGTTGCATTTGATGGAGACGAAATAGACGGAGTGATTGTCGGCGTCGGCACATTCAAGTACGTGATGGTTGCAATGCCGTGGCCAGTTCGACCGGTCATATTGCCACCGGCCGGGTTCGGCATACTCGCGTTGCCCGCAATGAGCGAAGTGTTCGTCATCCAATACGCAGAAGTTGGTGTGTAGCTCCCGGGTTTCGTCGAGGAGGACGTGAGCACATAACCGGAACCACCGGCACCCGTTGGCCACGCAGTAGCACCGCCATACCAACCACCGCCACCGCCGCCGTTTGCCCAACCGTCTGACCCGCGTGCTCCACCATTCCAACCGCCTGCCGAATACGTGTTGGTTTGGTTATTGGTATTCGCGTAGCCAAATGAACCCACAGCTACGTATGTGGCTGAGTAGCTCGATGCACCACCGTTGGAATCAGTGGACCCCGTGAACGAGGTGCCGCTAGCGGTAAACGATGGAGATGAAGCACCGCCTCCATCGTTTCCGAGATAACCAGTCACGCCTTCGTAATTCTTACCGTGGCGTCCGCCGCCGCCACCGGCAACCAAGATTCGCGAGTACAAACCTGCGCTGAGATTCCATGCACCACTCGTCAGTCGGAAGTCAGTGGCACCGCCGCCACCAGTGGAGTTCCAAGTACTCAACGTGGAGCCAGTTCCCTGCCCACCGACGTACACATAGATGGTGGTACCCGCGGTGAGATACACATCACCAGCTGCATAACCGCCACGTCCACCAAACACCGTGCTCGGATATGCAGGGTCGTTTCCGCCCTGTGCGCCCCACGCCTTCAGCGAGTACGTGCCGTTGAATGGCGCAGTGAACGAGTAGTAGTCACCTGTGTACGTGTACGTAATGGTGCAATAGGCACCCGCACATGCAGGCGTAGGGCCTGCACTAACGGCGCGAACTTGGTTCAAACGATCTGGAGTCAGTCCAACCAGTGCGACCGCAACAATCAAGAGCAAGAAAAGTCGGATGCGCCCCGGTTGCAAATTGTGAAATTGGGAGTCGTTGGTGTGACGTCCTTCGGGACGTGCAAATACATCAAACTCCGCCATACCAAGAGTCTACGGGAAGGAATTGGAGACAAAAAAATGACTTCAAGACGTGTCGTCTTGAAGTCGAAATGGTTGGGGAACAAGGACTCGAACCCTGAATAACAGTACCAGAAACTGCTGTGTTGCCAATTACACCATTCCCCAGTGCGTTCATCAGTGTAGCGATGTAGACACGGCGCAACTACCGAGAAAATGATTCAACCAGTGATGCCAAAGAGGCGCTCAAAACCAATGATGCGGCCAATGGATACACCAATAGTTTCCTTTGCTTCTCTGTACAAATCGGTGGAAGTGGTGGGCGCACCCGAACCAATGGTGGTGAAGCCCAGCTCACGAAGCGTGAGGACACTGCGCTGCACATGCCATGCGCTGGTGGACACAATGATGCGCTGCATGTGACGGTCTCGCAATGTGGGCGCCAGGTTGTTGAGCGACTGCCATGTGGATCTACCCGTGGTTTCGCTGATGATGTTCGTCACCGGCACACCGTGGTCGGTGAGCCATCGTCGTGACGTTGCCGCCTCTGTGAAACGGTCAGCCGTTTGTTTGCCGCCAGTGACGGCAATGATTGGCGCGAGTCCAGCGTTGTATATCTCGAGAGCATGAGCGAGACGAGCCTCCAACATGGGTGAAGGTGTGCCGTCATATTGGGCGGCGCCCATCACCACAATCACGTCGGCTTTCGCAGTGGCGGTCTGCTTCCCTACTGAACGAATGGAGATGAACGTTGCGCCAACGTATGCAGATACTGCAATGAGAGTGGCAAGGGTGATGCGCAGTGCGGACGCGAAGAACGTGCGCACGATGTTGTTTACCCTAAGCGCGAGAGAGCGTTTGCGAGACGACGAGCAGTTTCATCGCGTCCGAGAATTTCTATGCTCTCGAACAATGGTGGCCCAACAGTGCGGCCGGTGATGGCAACACGAATGGGGGCTTGTGTTTTTCCCAACTTGAGACCACGGGATTCGGTCCAGGTTTCCAACACACCTTTCAGTGCATCGTGATTCCATTCCACCGCGCCGATTGCCAGTGCGAAATCAGCAATGGCATCTTTGGCGAAGTCAGAACCCATGGTCTTTGTCCATGCATCGTTGTCGATTTCGGGATCTGCAAGGAAAAAGAAATCAACCATGCTCGGCACTTCACTGAGTGTTGCCACGCGTGTGTGAATGAGTGGTGCCACTTTTTCGAACACTTCTGCGTTGAAGCGTTCTGCAGGCCATGTTCCGTTTGCGAGAAACGGTTGGCTCTCTTCGATGAACGCCTCGAGCGAGAGCGCGCGAATGTAATCACCATTGAATGCGTTGAGCTTCTTGATGTCGAAGAATGCTGGTGAGTGGTTCACGTTTTCCAAGCGGAACTCTTCGACAATACTCTGCCACGGAACAATCTCGGTGTCTCCGGATGGGGCCCAACCAAGGGTCATGAGATAGTTCACCATTGCGTCAGGAAGAATTCCCTCTTCGCGATATTGCTCGAGGGCTACTTTGTCGCGGCGCTTCGAAAGCTTCTTGCGCTGTTCATTCACCAACACCGGCACATGCGCCCACACAGGCGGCTTGACACCCAGTGCATCCCACAGCATCTGCTGCTTGGGCGTGTTGGGCAAGTGCTCTTCTGCGCGCACCACGTTGGTGATGCGCATCTCAATGTCGTCCACCACATTGGCCAACAAGAACATGGGACTGCCATTGCTGCGCAGCAACACGAAGTCTTCAATGGTGTCGTTGGCGAATTCAACATCGCCGCGCACCAAGTCACTCACAATGGTTTTGCCTTCGGGCACGCGGAAACGCAGCACCTGGCCGGGTCCGCCTGTGAGACCACGATCGCGTGAGTACCCGTGGTAGCCCTGCTTGCCCAATTCCTTGCTGCGCTCTTGCACCTGTTCGGGAGTCATGTCGCACCAATAGGCATTTCCTTGCTGGAACAATCGCATGGCTGCCGCAACATGAAGCTCTGCATTTGCCGACTGGAAGTACGGGCCCTCGAATTGCGGGTGTTGTGAATCGATACCCAACCATGACAACGCGTCGATGATGCCCTGTGTCCACTCGGGGCTATTGCGCGATTCATCGGTGTCCTCAATACGCAACACAAACGTGCCGCCCTCGCGCAGCGTGAGTGCCCAGTTGTACAAGGCCGTACGAGCACCACCCACATGGAAGAAACCAGTGGGCGACGGGGCAAAGCGATAACGAGGTGAATCAGACATGAGATCCCAAGGTTAGTGGTGGGTCCGCAGGCTCAGAGTGTGAGTGCTGCGTGGTCGAATGTCATGAGCAATTCGCTGTCGCCCGTGATGGCAGGACTGATGCCATGCACTGCAGGCAACAACTGCTCACAGAAGAAGCGAGCGGTGGCCACTTTGGCAGAACGGGTTGTTGCATCGAGATCAGTTGCCTCAAGTGCAATGAGTGCTGACTGTGCCATCACATAACCGGCCACCAACGTGGAGAGCTGACGCAAGTACGGCGTTGCGCCAGAGAGCACGGCCACTTGGTTTGTGCTGTTCTGCATGATCCAGTGCGTACTTGTACGCGTGGCCTTGAGAGCAGAATTCAACGACTCTGCCGTTTCGGCAAGTTCGGCATGCTTGGCAAGGCGTGCATCGAGTGCCGCAATGTCATCGAACAAACCGTTGATGACTGCCCCACCCTTCAGGCCAATCTTGCGACCCACCAAGTCCATTGCTTGAATGCCGTTGGTGCCCTCGTAGATGGTGGTGATTCGCGCATCGCGATAGTGCTGCGCAACTCCTGTTTCTTCAATGAAGCCCATACCGCCGTGGATTTGAATGGCAAGACCAGTGAGCTCTACACCCATATCGGTGCCCCAGCCCTTTGAAATTGGTGTGAGCAATGCCGCCAAGTCGGCGGCCCTCTCGCGTTCGTCTGCATCCGTGCTTGCTGCCGCAATATCGAGACAACGAGCATTCCAATACAGAATGCGTCGCATAGCTTCGATGGTGCTCTTCATGGTGGCAAGCATGCGCTTGACATCGGGATGGTCGATGATGGGCGACGATTCGCCGGCTGGTGCGCCCGGTGCCCGACCTTGCTTGCGCTCTGATGCGTACTGCAATGCCTGCTGATACGCACGCTCTGACAATGCAAGGCCTTCAATGCCAACTCCAAGGCGAGCCTGGTTCATCATGGTGAACATGTAGGCCATTCCATGGTTCTCTTCACCGATGAGATACCCAATGGCGCCACCGTTGTCACCGAATGACAGAACGCATGTGGGGCTGGCTTTGATACCCAACTTGTGTTCCGTGGAAACGCACTTCACGTCGTTGCGCGCGCCCAATGAACCGTCATCGTTTACCAGGAACTTCGGCACGATGAAACATGAAATGCCTTTTGTTCCGGCGGGAGCATTGGGAGTACGGGCAAGCACCAAATGGATGATGTTCTCGGCCATGTCGTGCTCGCCGAAAGTGATGTAGATCTTCGTGCCTGTGATGGAATACGTGCCATCTGCGTTCTTCACTGCCTTTGTTCGCACCGCACCAACATCGGAACCTGCGTCAGGTTCGGTGAGGTTCATGGTGGCGGTCCACACCCCGCTGAACATTTTGGGCAGATAGGTCATTTTCTGCACTTCATCGCCGTGGTGCAACAACGCGTCAATGGCGCCTTGGGACAACATGGGGGCCATGGTGAGCGCCATGTTTGATGAGTTCATCATTTCCTGAATTGCGTTGGCCACCACCAAGGGGAACCCGCCGCCACCGAAGCCGGGGTCAAGGCCAACGCCGCCCCAACCAGCTTCTACATACGCGGCGTACGCCTCTTTGAATCCCGGAGGAGTAACGACACTGCCGTCAGGTTGAACATACGAACCGTGGGCGTCGCCCACTGAGTTGAGCGGTGCGAACTTTTCCTCGAAGAATCGTGCTGCCTCGGCAAGCATGTCGGGAACCACCGACATGTCGTTGTCAGCAAATTTTGGCAACGCACCCAGTGACTTCAAATCGCAGAATCGCTCCAGCACGAACTGGATGTCGGCAAGTGGGGTGTTGTAGATGGTCATTGTGCGTATCCCGTGAGTGCGCGCCACGACGTTGCGAATTGTGTTGCCACGGTTTCTGGCGAGAGACGCAATGTTGATTCGGGCACCAAGTCGGCAATGGCGCGACCTTCCTTGTAGTGGTGCACAGCATTACCCACGCCTGAGAACAACTCTTTGCGCACTGCCACAAGATCTGCAGGTGGGTTGTCGGAAAGGAATCCCCACAACGAGAGCGCAAGATTGAGGTCATGCACCGATGGTGCGCGACCGAACAATGACGCACGGCGCAAGGCAATGAGCGAACAACCACGCAATGCATCTTCCACATGTTCACCTGGTGTCACGCGCACGCGGGATTCAGCGCGCTTGGCCAGGGTGATGATGTATCCCTGGTCTGGGCCCTGATATCCGAGGCGCTCACCTGCAGGTTGACGACCTTCAATTTCTCCGGGGCGACCTGGCGACCAACCAGAGGGCACGAACTGTGGTGATTCGTAATAACGAACCGATTCAACGGGAGATACGGGCGAGAAGCGTGGTGCGGCCATAGACGTGAATTCTACGCCCCACTTGACGAACTCTATGAATGAAGCAAGCCGTACAGAAGCGACTCTTCCAGTGCTTGCCACGAGGCTTCAATGATGTTGGTGGACACACCGATGGTGGTCCAGGAGCGGTCGCCATTGGTGGCGTCAATGAGCACTCGGGTCACGGCACCTGTAGCCGAACCACCGTCAAGAATGCGCACCTTGTAGTCCACCAAGTGCACCTTGCCCAGTTCCGGATACCGGGGCAACAATGCGGCGCGCAACGCGGCGTCAATGGCGTTCACCGGGCCGTTGCCATGTGCGGTGTTCACGAATTCCTCGCCACCCACCACTGCTTTCACGGTGGCCTCGGTGGTGAATGTGCCGCTGGCGTCTTCCTCGGTGATCACGCGCATGGACGACACGGTGAAGATGTCCTGCTTCCATCCTGCGGCGCGACGCATGAGCAATTCAAGCGATGCATCAGCAGCCTCGAAGTGGTAGCCCTCGTGCTCCA
>JALQYL010000180.1 GCA_023254135.1 Ilumatobacteraceae bacterium
ACTTCCACTCGGAAGCCTTCGCGCTTCAGACCCACCAACAATGCCTCTACGAATGATTCTTCATCTTCCACCACTAGGACGGTGGGCATGTTGGAGGAAACCTGAGCGTTCATATGTGGTACTTATGGTGCCTTATTTTGACCCGACAATGCGCGGGAATCGCAGAGTAAACGTGGAACCTTCACCCTCTCGTGACCGTACGTTCACCTCGCCGCCATGATTTGTCACCACATGGCGCACAATCGACAATCCAAGGCCCGTGCCGCCAGTGCCTCGACTTCTGGCCCTGTCCACTCGATAGAACCGCTCAAAGATTCGTTCCAGGCTGGCCATGGGGATACCGATGCCCTTATCTTCCACGGTGAGTTCCACACTGCTCGCATCTGCGGAAGTGGTGACCGTGACTTCTCCGCCTTCGTTGCTGTACTTCACTGCGTTATCCACCAAGTTGCTCACAGCTGAAACCAATTGGAAGTAGTCACCATTGATGGTGCACGGATCTTGTGCACGTTCGAATTGGATGGAAACTCCCTGGCGTGAAGCAATCGGTAGACCTCGCTCAATGGCCTCTTGGGCAACATCGTTCAGATTCACCGGCGACATCTGCATTTCGCCGCCCATCTCAATGCGAGAGAGTTCCAGAAGATCATCAATAGTGCGATTCATGCGCTGCGACTCCATGATCATTCTTCGCACCAAACGCAAAACAAGTTCGTCTTCCGTCTCGCCTTCAATCGTTTCAGCAAGCACAGAAATGGCGCCAACGGGGGTCTTTAGTTCATGACTCACATTGGCAACGAAGTCGGTGCGAATTTGATCCAATTTCCATCGTTCGGTGATGTCGTCAATCGTGGCAATTGAACCCCCGCCAGAAAGCGGCGTGGCACGAACGTCAAGAACGCGCTGTGGTGGTCCGACCAGTTCGACCTGCTCCGAGCCAGCGGTGCCGATGGATGCAGCCCGATTCAGACGTTCCACCACTTCGTCCACCAATACGTCAGCATGGCGAACTCCGGTCACTTCGCTCGCTGCCTCATTGCGGAAAACCTCTTTGCCTTCGGCATCGACAATCACGACGCCAAGTCGCAAGGAATTCAGCACATCAAGAGTTCCGTTTGCAGAAGGTTCTTCAACCACTGGTGGCTCTGGAATCGCGACTTCACCCGCGGTAACCTGTCGGCCTTTCCACAACTTGAGTGCGACAATCCAGCCAACAACTGCAAGAAGGAAAAGGAGAAAATTCATGAGCGCCAAAGAGGCGAACTAGTTGCCATCAATAACGATGGGGATGGATCCGGTGTCATCGTTGGGACGAGGGATGCCTTGCTTGTATCGAGCAGCACCTTTGTGCTCGGGCAACCAACCGGTGACCACG
>JALQYL010000181.1 GCA_023254135.1 Ilumatobacteraceae bacterium
CGGTCTCTGGTGTGAGAATTGTTGAGGTTGATGCCAATGGGTCCACGGCTGGGTAGATACCCAACGATGCGATCGAACGTGAAAGTTCGGTGGTTGCATCGAGGAAGGTGAACGTGGTGAATGGTGCTGGGTCGGTGTAGTCGTCTGCAGGCACGTACACGGCCTGCAGTGACGTAATTGAACGACCGCGAGTAGAGGTAATGCGCTCCTGCAACTGGCCCATTTCGTCGGCCAATGTTGGCTGGTAACCCACAGCGGAAGGCATACGACCAAGAAGTGTTGACACTTCTGAACCGGCCTGCACGAAACGGAAGATGTTGTCAACGAAGAGCAACACGTCCTGGTTCTGCACGTCACGGAAGTACTCGGCCATGGTGAGGGCTGAAAGAGCCACGCGCAAGCGAACCCCAGGTGGTTCGTCCATCTGACCGAACACCAATGCAGCTTTTTCGAACACGCCAGACTCGGCCATTTCAAGCATGAGGTCGGTGCCTTCACGTGTGCGCTCGCCCACGCCAGCGAACACCGACACACCACCGTGCTTGGAAGCCACGCGGTTGATCATTTCGGTGATGAGCACTGTCTTGCCCACACCGGCGCCACCGAACAAGCCGATCTTTCCACCAGCAAGGTATGGCGTGAGAAGGTCGATGACCTTAATGCCGGTTTCGAACATGCGCTTCGAAGGCTCAAGTGTGTCGAATGCTGGAGCATCGCGGTGGATGTCCCAACGCTCGATGTCTGCGAAATCCTTGTTGTCGCCGTCGAGCACTTCGCCCCACACGTTCCACACGTGGCCGAGTGTTGCGTTGCCCACGGGGACCTGAATGCCGTGTCCGGTGTTGCGCACGGGAGTACCGCGCTTGAGACCGTCGGTTGGCTTGAGGCACACGGCGCGCACGCGGCTGTCGCCGAGCTGCTGTGCAACTTCGGCGAGCACCTTTGTGACAACACCTTCAACCTCGATGTCGAACTCAATTGCTGAGTTCAACTCGGGAAGAGCGCCACGGGGGAACTCGACGTCGATAACTGGACCGGCAATTGCTACTACCCGTCCGTCTTGCTTGTTCTCTGTCATGCTCATCTGGATTTCTCCTACTTGTTCGCTCTTAGTTGCCCGAATTCATGGCTTCGGCACCGCCGACGATTTCCATGATTTCAGTGGTGATCGAGTCCTGGCGGGCTCGGTTCATGATTCGTGAAAGGTTCTTAATGAGTTCTTCAGCGTTGTCGGTGGCCGACTTCATTGCGCGCTGACGGAACGCATGCTCTGACGCTGCTGCGTTGAGAAGCGCCGCATACACGCGGGCTTCCACGTAGCGCGGAAGAAGTGTTTCGAGGATGG
>JALQYL010000182.1 GCA_023254135.1 Ilumatobacteraceae bacterium
GTGACCTGCTCGCTTTCAGCTACTTCTCGTTCGAGCCACCGTACGTGCACTACATCCGCATCGGTGCCGATGGCACGTTGAAGCAGCTCGATGCCATCGATGTACCGAACATGGTGATGATGCATGACTTCAACATCACCCAGAGCAATGTGATCTTCATGGATCTGCCCGTGGTGTTCGACCTCGCGCAACTGTCCACCGGATTCCCCTTCAAATTCAATCGCGATGCCGGTGCACGTCTCGGTGTGATGCCGCGTGATGGGCGAGGCAGTGACACACGGTGGTTCGAGATTGATCCGTGTTATGTGTTCCACCCCGTGAACGCATACGACGATGGCAGCAACATCGTGCTTCATGTGTCTCGTCAGAACGAGGCCTTCGGCGCCAGTTCGGACGATTATGCCGAAGTGGGTCGCTTGTACAAATGGACCATTGACACCGTCTCTGGAAAGGTGACCGAAGAAATGGTCGATGATCGCCCCGGTGACTTCGGCCGAGTGAATGACAAGTTTGTAGGGCAGAAGGCGCAGTTCGCTTATCTCATGTCGTTGGGTGGCGAAGGCAACTCTGAAGAGCCTGTGTATGGAAACTCATTGTGGAAGTACGACCTGTCAACGGGTCAATGTTGGGAGCATTACTTGGGTGCCGCTACTCGCGGCGGGGAACCAGTGTTCGCGGCATCGTCTATTGGTGGAGCAGAGGATGATGGCTACGTGATGGCCATTGTTCATGACACCGCCACAGGGCAATCGCGCCTTGTCATCATCGATGCACAGAACTTCACTGCGCCGCCCATTGCCACGGTTCATTTGCCACAGCGCGTTCCCTACGGCGCACACGGCAGTTGGGTGCCCTCAGGCGTTATTGCGATGTGAAAGTTGGTTACGCGCGTGTGCGGTAATTGTGCAGTCGCTGTTGGGTGATGATGAGTTCTTCCACTCGATTGGCAACTGCAGCCAACATGTAGCGACGAACAGCCAACGTGCCGTAACCACGACGGGAAGAAAACACAATCTCGTACCAAATGCCGGGGTGCTCGAATTTCACTGCGATGCCCTTGGGTCCCACGTCGACGGTGCGGGGTAAATCCTTGGCGGGGGCAGTGTTCCAGTACTTCAGGTCGTACACGGGAATATCGGTGGAGATGGTCTTCTGCAACCGCGCATCGATGAAGATGAGTTCACCTGCAAGAGCACGGAAGGCATGTTGCGCCAATTCAATGATCGGCTGGTCATGGATTGCCAGCTCCATGAACGACTGCATCTCCTGTTCCGTGTTTGCTGTGTGTAGTTTCATCAATCTGCGACGCGCGCGGTAATCGGCGATCACATGAAT
>JALQYL010000183.1 GCA_023254135.1 Ilumatobacteraceae bacterium
TTCAAGCGCATTCGTCCACCAAAGGGTGTCGACATCATCATGATCGCACCAAAGGGTCCAGGTCACTTGGTACGTCGTACCTACACCGAGGGCGGCGGCGTTCCTTGTTTGATCGCTGTTGAGCAAGACGCAACCGGCGGCGCAAAGGCACTTGCTTTGTCATACGCAGAAGCAATCGGCGGTGCACGTTCAGGCGTTATCGAAACCACATTCACCGAAGAGACCGAAACCGACTTGTTCGGCGAGCAGGCAGTTTTGTGTGGTGGTGTTGCAGCACTTGTTCAGGCAGGTTTCGAGACACTCACCGAAGCTGGCTACCAGCCAGAGATGGCGTACTTCGAGTGCTTGCACGAAGTGAAGCTCATTGTTGACCTCATGTACGAAGAGGGCATCACCGGAATGCGTTACAGCATCTCCGACACCGCTGAGTATGGCGACGTCACACGCGGACCTCGCGTGATCACGCCAGCAACCAAGAAGTCCATGCAGAAGATTCTCAAGGAAATCCAGAGCGGCAAGTTTGCTCGCGAATGGGTGAAGGAATCCGAAGAGGGCCGCGCAAACTTCAACGCATTGCGTGAAGCAGGCGCCAAGCACCCCATCGAGGAAGTCGGCGCACGCCTTCGTTCCATGATGCCTTGGCTCAGCGCCGGCAAGCAGAAGGTGTCCGACGTTTCGGGCGGCTGATGCTGCGTTGCTAAAGCTTTTCGAAAGGCCCGTTCGCTTCGGCGAGCGGGCCTTTTGCTTTACACCGCCACAATTTCCACGATGCCGTCGAGTCCTTCAAAGTCTTTTGGGTTGCGTGTGTACAACGGAATGCCGAGATGCGCTGCAGTTGTTGCAATGAGGTAATCAAGTGCGCGCTTGCCCCGAGGCTTTCTCCCGTAGGCAACTACAGCCTGAGCGACTGACGAATACGTGTGTGCACATAACCGATCAAACGGAATGATCTCGCACGCCGTTTCAACATGGCTGACGTGGTTCCTTCTGATGTGCGTCAGATTTGAGTCAATCGTTGTTGAGATGCCAGATGTCAATTCCGCGAGCGTAAGTGCACTGACTAGAGATTGATTAGGTAAGGAACTAAATGGGATTTCAAATAGATCGATAACCACTGATGTATCGAGCAGTCCGACTGGATTAACCATTAACGTCGTCGTCAGAGTCTTCCCAGTCGAACATCGCGTCACGTTCGCGTCGAAATTGTTTGTGGTCGGTGTAACCGCTCGGAATGCCACTCAATGCTTTCAAGAGGTCGGCTGTGGGAGTGCCCAGAGGCTTGCGCTCTGAATTGGGTGCATCGGTGGGCATGCGGGT
>JALQYL010000184.1 GCA_023254135.1 Ilumatobacteraceae bacterium
CGTCACATTCTCGATGCGGCTCCACAATCTCCGTGGATACATCCGGTCTCCACTTTCACTCCGCAAGGAAACCTGCACGTCGATGTTCCTTCGCGTCATCGCGCACTTGAAGCACTTGTCATCGGTAGCTCAGTTCTCGACATTGGATGTGGCGGCGGTCGCGCAGCGTTTGGATTAGTGCCACCAGCGACTCACGTGATTGGTGTTGATCACCAACAAGAAATGCTCGACGTGTTCAAAGACCAAGCCCGACAGCGTGGAGTTTCGTGCGACACCGTGCTCGGCGATTGGCCCGATGTTGCCGAGAGCACACCTATCGCCGATGTTGTGGTGTGCCACCACGTGTTCTACAACGTGCAAAACCTTGCACCATTCGTCCATGCGCTTTCATCTCATGCGCGCAAACGCGTGGTGGTGGAAATTCCTACGTTGCATCCACTCTCCTCACTCTCCGCAATGTGGAAAGAGTTCTGGAATCTTGATCGACCCACTTCGCCCACCTCACTTGACGCTTTAGAACTTGTGCGTGCCCTTGGTTACGACGCTCATCACGAAGAATTTGTGCAAGAGAGTTCCGTGCGCCCTATCACCGATACCGATGTGGAATTCACTCGTATTCGCCTGTGTCTTCCGGCCGACCGAGATGCGGACATTCGCACCTACATGGAAGCGCATCCTGTGACGCAACGCCATCTCGCCACCATCTGCTGGGACGTGTAAACAGGGCTTCCGCGTCTTCCCTACCACGCACACATTTCTGTCGTTAGAAAACGACGAAAGGTTGTTGTACCGTGGCATTAAGCATCGAGAGCAAGCATCATTTGCACACCCAACTGGAGCTCATCATGGACAAAGACGCGGCCGTCACAATGATGGAAGGCATCCCTCCGTTCGATTGGACCGAGGTGGCGTTAAAGAAAGACATCGAGAAATCGTTCGCGCTCGCCAAAGCAGAAACAGCGGCTGCAATCGCCGAATCAACTCAGGCACAGACTAAAACCTTTGTTGGGTGGATGTTGACTGGAATGACCATCCTGATTGCCGCATCTACTGCCATTACTCATTTCGCAAAGTGAGTTAGTCGCCCCAGTGGCGCTGCTCAAGGAACGGATCGCCGTACATGTGGTACCCGTTGCGTTCCCAGAAACCGGGCATGTCTTCTTTCATCACTTCAAGGCCCCGCAACCACTTGGGTGATTTCCAGAAGTAAAGGTTGGGCACCAACAAACGCACGGGGCCACCATGAATTTCTTCCAATGGTTGCCCATCAAATTCCCACGTCACCAA
>JALQYL010000185.1 GCA_023254135.1 Ilumatobacteraceae bacterium
GCCATTGTGGTCACCAGTTACCGCCAAACGATCATGGCGTACCCATCTGGTGGCGGCGCCTACATCGTGAGTCGTGAGAACTTGGGCTTCACACCTGCGTTGATTGCAGGCTCATCGCTTCTAACCGATTACATCCTCACCGTTGCAGTATCCGTGGCGGGTGGCGTTCTGGCCATTCGAACTGCATTTGGCTTCGACAGAAGTTGGGCTGTTCCGCTTTGTCTGCTCTGCGTGTTTGTGATGACCGTGATGAACCTTCGCGGCGTGAAGGAATCAGGTGCCGCTTTCGCCGGACCCACGTACTTCTACATCGCCATGCTCGTCATCCTTATCGTGACCGGCCTGTATCGCATATATGTCCAACATGTGGGACCCATTCCCGAGAGCATGCTCAGCAAAGAGGCTGCTGAACTTGCCACTGGACAAATGGGCATGAGTGTGTTCATGTTGTTGCGCGCGTTCTCATCCGGCGCCGTTGCACTCTCTGGTGTGGAAGCTGTTTCGAATGGTGTGCCCGCCTTCGAAAAACCTGAGAGCAAGAATGCATCCATCACGCTTATGTGGATGGGCGGAATCCTCGGTTCATGCTTCCTTGGCGTGTCGGTCCTTGCCGTGCACTTAAAACCGTTCCGTGGCGAAGCAGACGGCAACGGTCTTGGACTGATGGCGCAATACATTTATAACGGCAAGGGCATCATGTTCTGGGCCACCATGATCGGCACGTTCCTCATTCTGATTCTTGCGGCCAACACCGCATACGCCGACTTCCCTCGTCTTGCATCCATCATCGCCAAAGACGGATTCCTACCACGTCAATTCTTCAATCGTGGCACTCGCTTGGTGTTCTCGAACGGCGTTCTGTTCCTCGCTGCCGTTGCCAGCGTTCTCATCATCGCATTCGATGGCGACATCTCGAAGTTGATTCCGCTTTATGCGTTTGGTGTGTTCACAGGCTTCACACTCAGTCAGTCCGGCATGGTGGTGCACCACTTCAAGGACAAAGAGAAGAATTGGAAGGTCAGTGCGGCCATCAATGCAACGGGCGCCTTCCTTACCGGACTCATTGCCACCATCGTGGTGGTTTCCAAGTTCACCGAAGGAGCCTGGATTCCCGCCATTCTCATTCCGTTCATGGTGTTCGGTTTCAAGGCCATCGGAAACCACTACGAAAAAGGCCGCCAATCTACGCATGTGGAACCTGGCTATTGGCCAACGCGCGAAACACATACATTGGTGGTGCTGGTGGGCAGTATCAACC
>JALQYL010000186.1 GCA_023254135.1 Ilumatobacteraceae bacterium
AGGGTATTCGCGCATATGAAACCGCAGAGGGCCCTGCAGTGTTCCGTCTCACCGAGCACATCGAGCGTTTGTTCCGCAGCGCAAAGATTCTCGGCATGGAAATTCCATACACCGTGCAGGAAATTGTTGACGCAACACGCGAGACAGTTCGTTCCACTGGTTTGCCCGGTTGTTACATTCGCCCCATCGCGTACTACGGATACGGCGAAATGGGACTCAACACGTTGCCGTGTTCCGTTGACGTTGCAATTGCATGTTGGCCTTGGGGTGCCTACTTGGGCGACGAAGCGCTCACCAAAGGTGTGCGTATGAAGATCTCTTCGTGGAAGCGTCTTGATCACAACATGCTTCCTCCAGCAGCAAAGACCGTGGCGAACTACGCCAACTCGTCACTCGCGAAAGTGGAAGCTCTGAAGGCGGGTTACGACGAAGCAATCCTTCTCAACAACGAGGGTCTTGTCAGCGAGTGCACCGGCGAAAACTTGTTCGTTGTTCGTGGTGGCAAGGTGATCACACCGCCGTTGTCGGCTGGTGCTCTCGAGGGCATCACGCAATGGAGCGTCATCAAGATTCTTGAAGACATGGGCTACGAAGTGGAAAAGGGCAACATTGCCCGTTCCGACCTGTACATCGCTGAGGAAATCTTCTGCGTGGGTACTGCTGCCGAAGTCAGCGCCATCAATTCGGTGGATGACCGCGAGGTGCCATGCCCAGGTCCCATCACCTTGAAGGTGGCCGACGTGTACGGCAAGGCAGTGCGCGGTCAGATTCCTGAGTACAAGAACTGGTGCGAGCTCGCCTAAGTCGTAAAACCCCATGAAATAAGGGGCTAATAGACAGAAGGTCTAATTCTTCGTCCACAGTGAAAATCCTTTACTGGTGGCATTCACAGGGTTTTCCACAGAAGTTCCCACAGGGGTTGACGAATGCTGTTGACGAGGCGAGACTGACAGGCATGTTGACCGCAAGCGCTACCCGCCACTTCGCTGGCATTGCTGCTGCAATCATCATTATTCGTTAGCGCACGCCGGCCTCCGACGTGCGCGTTCCAGCCGCCCTTAGGGCGGCTTTTTCATTCCCCAAAACACGAATCAGATCGAGCAGACGAAAGAATCAAAAGGACCAAGGACCATGGCCACACAAAACACCCCCCGCGAATTAGTTGAAGCCTTTGACACCACCTTGCGCGACGGCATGCAGGTGGAAGGTGTTTCCGCCACGGTGGAAGACAAGCTGCGTATCGCTGAGCAATTGGA
>JALQYL010000187.1 GCA_023254135.1 Ilumatobacteraceae bacterium
AAAGGCCCCGATGTGGGGGAGAGTTGGATGGGTTCCACCATTGATGGTTGCGTTACTCGCACGGTGCGCGACACCGCCGCAGTGCTTGATGTGATTTGTGGGTACGAACCTGGTGATCCGTACATTGCGCCACCGTTTGCGCGTCCGTTGATGCACGAGGTGGGTGTGAACCCGGGCGTCTTGCGCATTGGTGTGTTGGATCACCCGATGTATTCGCATCAGATGGATCATGCAGAGTCGCGAGAATCGGTGAAGCGCACCGTTGATGTGCTCACTGCGTTGGGTCACGAAGTGGAAATCACGTGGCCAAAGGCATTGGAAGAAACCGAAGTGTCGGGCAAGTTCACTGCCATTGTTGGCGCTGCAACGCATGCCGACGTTTCCATGTTCGAACAACTGTTGGGTCGCACCATTGGCGAAGGCGATATGGAACCCGACAACTTGTTGATGCGCGAGTTGGGCCGTTCCATTTCGGTGGACACGTACTTGAACAATCAAATGTGGTTGCACGCATGGTGCAGGCGAGTGGTGCAGTGGTGGGAGCCGTTGGACGGTTCGCGCGGATTCGACATTCTGGTGACGCCCACATTGGCGGGGCCACCACCACGTATTGGTCATCTCGCCGGCAAAGACGGCACGCGTCACTTGGTGGAGATTCTTGCGTTCACCTCGCAGTTCAATCTCACGGGTCAACCCGCCATCAGCTTGCCCTTGCATTGGTCGAGCACGGGCTTGCCCATGGGCGTGCAGTTCGTGGCTGCGCCTTTCCGTGAAGATGTGCTGGTGCGTTTGGCATCGCAATTGGAAGAGGCCATGCCGTGGCGCGACCGTGTGGCGCCCCTGGTGGCTAATCCCTAGTGAATCGGTAGGGTTTTACGCATGGCCGTTACCGTTCGTATCCCCACCACCATGCGCCCCATCTCTGGTGGCAATTCCACCGTGGAAGTTGAAGGCGCAACCCTTCGCGAAGTGCTTGCTGCGCTCGATGCTGCATACAACGGATTCAAGGATCGTTTGTTTGATGACGCCGGCGACTTGCACAAGTTCGTCAACATTTTCGTGTCCGACGACGATGTGCGGTACCTGCAGGGGCTCGATACCCCTGTGAAGTCGGGCGACACCGTCTCGATTATTCCTGCGGTTGCTGGCGGCTTTTAAAAGCCAGCAACTC
>JALQYL010000188.1 GCA_023254135.1 Ilumatobacteraceae bacterium
TTCCACCATCGTTCACCACCGTGTTCGGATCCCATGTATCGAACGCTGCCATGTTGCCCGCGCAGTAGAGCGACATGAAGTTCTTGTCCCAGTCGTCGTGTAAGCCGAAAACATGGGAGGGAATGGAATCGTCCGCGAGAAATTGTGCCGCCACTTTGTGCGCTTCAATTTCGTAATTGATCCAGTCTTCTTGTGACACCGTTGATTGCGCTTTGCCGTACAGGTGGTACGGACGCCATTCGTCTGTCACCTCGTCTATCGGTGGAAACAGTGATCGCGGGTCGTGTCCGAGACCACCCGTGCCGATGATGAGCACGCGTTCGTAACTCAGACTGCGTATGTATCGCCCTATTGATTCTCCGAGTGCTCGCATGCGGGCGAATGGAACAAACGGCGGCTGAATGCACGAAACGAATATTGGCAACACGGGGTATTTGTCGATACTGCCGGTGAGTTTCACCAGAGCCTGTGTGAAACCGTGATCCACGTCCATGCCGTAACTCACTGCAGTGTCAACACCTTCGGTGCGCAGATGATTCACGGCGCCAACTGCGATGTCTTTCAGCACGGGCAAAGGACCAGGAGTTCCGCCGACATCATTGAGCGCAGTCGCCTCGACTCCGACGCAAAACGCGGGCATGGAATGCATGTGTTGGCCGCCATAGTGATCAACACCAAAGATCACCACGAGGTCCGGGTTGTACGCATTCACTTCAGCCCGTACTGCATTCAATTCATTCACAATGGCGTGATACGAATCCGTGGTTTTCGCAGGGAACTCGATGATGGGAGAATGAGATGACGTTGCAAGCATCACGGTGCGAGTCATGGCTAACTCTCTACGTTGTCGATGGGGTTGCTGAGTTCGCCGATTCCACTAATGCGGATACGCATAGGCCGGCCATTCACCAACTGCAAGTCCCAATCGGTGAGCCCACGATGACGCCCACCTTCAGCTGCGCGCATGGAAGTGCCGCAGTGAATGATGTCGCCCGGTACCAAAGTCATATATGCAGATGCGTGAGCAATTACTCGTTGCACAGAGAAGGTGAGGTTGGCAGTCGAGTCAACGAATGCAGGTTCGTCACCATCGAAAGAATCAACAGACAGATTATTGGGATCGGTAATCTC
>JALQYL010000189.1 GCA_023254135.1 Ilumatobacteraceae bacterium
CTTGGATGCAGACATTGCACGTCTTGCAGGTCAGGTCTGGGAAGAAGGCAACAAGCTTGGTGAAAAGAACGGCTGGCGTAACGCACAGGCATCTGTGCTTGCTCCTACCGGCACCATCGGCCTCATGATGGACTGTGACACCACCGGTGTTGAGCCAGACCTTGGTCTCGTGAAGTTCAAGAAGATGGTGGGTGGCGGCTCCATGAGCATCGTGAACCAAACCATTCCTCGCGCACTTCGTCGCCTTGGTTACAACGCACAGCAGGTGGATGACATCATCGCCTACATCGACGAGAACAAGTCCATCCTTGGCGCGCCACACATCGAGTCCAGCCACATCAGCGTGTTTGCTTGCTCCATGGGTGACAACACCATTCACTACGAAGGTCACGTTCGCATGATGGGTGCTGTGCAGCCATTCCTTTCGGGCGCAATCTCGAAGACAGTGAACATGCCCGAAGAAGCAACCATCGAAGACATCGAAGCGCTTCACATGTTGTCTTGGAAGCTCGGCATCAAGGCTGTTGCTATCTACCGCGACAACTGCAAGGTGGGCCAGCCACTTTCGGCAACCAAGAAGGACGACGACAAGGCAGATGCACCAAGTGCTGCAACTGCTGCCACCGAAGTCATCGAGCGCGTTGTTGAAAAGATCGTCACCAAGCCAGTGCGTCAGAAGTTGCCACGCTCACGTAGCGGCCGCACCTTCGAGTTCCGCGTTGCCGATTGCAAGGGCTTTGCAAACGTTGGTGAGTACGAAGACGGTCGCCCCGGCGAACTGTTCCTCACCGTGTCAAAGCAGGGTTCCACACTCTCGGGCATCATGGATGCATTCGCAAAGAGCATCTCGTACGGTCTTCAGTACGGCGTACCTCTTCGCGCATTCGTGGAAGCATTCACCAACATGCGCTTCGAGCCTGCAGGCATGACAGACGATCCAGACATCCGTATGGCTTCGTCCATCATGGACTACCTGTTCCGTCGTCTTGCTCTTGAATACATGACATACGACGAGCGCGCAGAACTCGGCATTTTCAGCCGCGACGAGCGCATTCAGCCAACACTTCCTGGTGTTGACGTCATGGAAATCAGCACCGAGAACTCCAACGGAGACATG
>JALQYL010000018.1 GCA_023254135.1 Ilumatobacteraceae bacterium
CGTTGCACGGCGCGAGTGGCGGTACTGGGATCAATACGCAAGTGTTCAGCGAGATCACCCATTCGACATGAATCGACGGTGACCAGAAAATCGAGAGCATCCATTTGTCCGGGCTCGATGGCACTGCCGCCGACCCCGAAGATCACATCACGCAAGTCACCGGTGTTTGCACCGCGACGAATTTCTCTCCATGCACGACCCATGCGACCAGCGAGTTCCAATTCGACTTCGCCCATCACTACGTTCTGTGAATCTGTAACGCTCATGCACTCACTAGGGTAATGCCATGTCAGACGATGCCGCAGGTCAGGGTGCACCGCAAACTCCACTTGAAATGCTGGGCATCTTGGCCAGCCAACAAGTGTCGGTGACACCAACGTTGCGTCACATTGAGATGTACACCAGCCGCGGACTGCTCACCATGTTTTGGCATGAGCCACATGGGAATGCGCGTCCCGTTGGCGTTGTAATGGTGGGCGGCGCCATGGGTGGAACCATAGGACCAGGCGAAGGTTTGTACGCACAGTGGGGCGATTCGCTCGCTGAATTAGGAATTCCTTCTATTCGATTGAGCTATCGCAAACCGAACGACATGGATTCGTGCTGCGTTGATACTGCAGCCGCGGTACAAATGCTGGTGGGTAGTGGCGCAGACAAAGTGGTGCTGATGGGCCACAGTTTCGGTGGCGCCGTAGCCGTGCGTGTGGGTGTGGGACTCAGCGAGATGGTGGCAGGTGTTGTCACCTTTGCCACGCAATCAGCCGGATGTGAAGTGGCCGCCGGATTGCAGGGCAGACCATTTCTTCTCTTTCATGGCACGGACGATTCCATTCTTCCGGTGGAATCCAGCGAGATTGTTCGCGCAATGGCCGGCACTGGCGACCTACATCTCATGCCTGGCGATGATCACCTTTTATACAAGAGCCACGGCACCATCAATGAGATTGTGATGCCGTGGATTGTCGACGTGTTTTCTAGTTCCGATAACGAACAGAAATAATTGCAAGCGCCGCCAATGCCAACAGGCCGGCGATCAACAACATCGCTATCAACCGAGCGTGGGGCAGGGAGTACTCAACGGAAATATTGCCCGTGACATTGGCGGGAACCTTGGCGATGGGAACGGCGCCAGACAGAGAGGTGAAAGGCACCTGGGTGCCACCTACTGAAATCTTCATTCCAGGCGTGACGGGGCGCGCGAGCACGAAGGAACCACCAAATGTGTTGGCAGTGATTGCTGCGTCGTTTTTGAGTTGACTCACCTGCAATGTGGTGTCATGCCACGTGACTGTGCGTGGCGATGGTGCGGAACGTGTGAACAGGGTCCACGCTGGTTGTCGGTACGAGGCCTCCCATGTTCCGTCATTGGCGGCATTGAACCATGTTTCTTGTTCACCCTTTTCCACCATGATGGCGTCGATGCCCATCAATGTGTAGTTCGGCAAACGGGTCGTGGAGTCACGTGCGAACAACGCGGCGGCCGTCTCTGAAGTTGACCAACCGAATACCCGAGTCTTGAAGAGATTCTCCAAACCTTCATGTGGCATGGCGGAGTAACCGGTCACGAATTCAGTGTCGAGGTTCGCAGCAAGAATGATGTTGCCGTCGGCCATTTCTGCAGCAGTGATATCGGTGGGAAGATTGGGAATAAGTCGGAAGCGTCCGCGTTTCTTCTCAATTGTCATGGCGCCGGCCAAATCGCCCTGCAGCACGAAGACTCGATGCCCTTCCAACACCTTGTACTGCTCTGCGATTGCGGAACGGGAAGATGGCGCGTTGCGGTCGCCGGGCATTGCAGGCGAAGGGCTTGCATACATGAGCCACGCAGTAGTGAGAATCACCGATGCAGAAAGTAGTGGTGCAAAAATACGCAACCCCTTCGACACATAGATGCGATGCGCCACTGCGATACCCACCAACAACAAAGCAGTGAGCAACATGGGAATGAGTCGTGGACGCAATGCGGTGAGGGCCAACCATGCAACAGGTGCAATCCATTTCCATGCACCGATGAAGCGCGATGCTTCGGACTTTTCGGTGGATGCTGACTGCAGGACACGAATGGCAACCATCACCACAAGGAATGCGGCGAACGGTTGAAAGCGAAACGGCCAACGAGTTGGCCCCAGAATGCTGGGTCCCAACATTCCCACGCTCACAATGCCCGCTACAACGATGTCGACGCGCACCAACTTGCGAATGCGCGCGGAGGTGACCACCCAGTAGGCCGCCAGTGGAGTGATCCACGCGATGTAGGTAATGGGTTCAAACATGAAACCCTGACCGGCAAAACCGTCTACATACGGCTGCACGAACGGCGAGAAGGTCAACACCAACGAATCAAGTTGATGGGTGAGGAATCCGTCGTTGAACAATCCATGCGGCGCTCGAGCAGCCCAGTCGGCAAACACCTGCGCTGAAATCCACACTGGAGACGAAAGCAAGGCAACGGAGATGCATGCTGCTGCGTAGATGAGGGCTTCTCGCGTCTTCCATTGACGTGTGAACAGTTGCTCAAGTCCCACCACCAATGCCACAACTCCGCCGGCAATCATTGCGTGCGGCCAACCTGCACTGACCAAGAGGTACCCAGCAATGGGGATGAACGGTGCACATCGAATATTGCGACGTGTCCACCAGATGGAAGCAACGAACCATGCAAACCAACTGAACCCGATGAGCGCCGGTGTCCAACTACTTGCATCCCAATACAACAGGTGCACATTGAAAGTGACGAACATTGCCGCGGCAGTTGCCATGGCGGGTGACGCCTGCAATGCACGAGCTGCTGTGTATGCACCAAGCGCGGCAATGACCATGAACAACAAAGCAATGAGCGTTGCCGCAACTGCAAGGTTGTCACCAGACGCTGCAATGAAATCACGAACCCGGCTGAATGGATTGAAAACTCCGAATTGCACTTCACCCGTGATCAATGAGAGGAACCATGATCTGTGGAACGAGCCCAACGCATTGATGCCGTATCCATTGTGATGAAGTGCGGTGAACACGCCCATGTGTTGATGCTCAACATCGTCGCGATAGAAGAAACGATGGTTGCGTGCGTACACCATGGCCACCGTGGCGCATGTAAGCGCAATGGTGGAGGAAATGCCCACGACCTCGCGCTTCAATTCACGTAACGACATGTCAAACATTCTGACATTCGCCACCTGAAAGAATCGGTACTACCGCCGTGCGGTGTCCATTGTGTAGAGAGCAAGTCCGGCAAACAACAATCCTACCGCAACTAGGAGTGGCCGCATCTCTAGCTGAAGCGAGAGCGCGAGTGTGGCGATGATTCCCAAACAAGGAACCACAGGAATCAAGCCGATAGCAAAGGACACGCGAAAGGGACGTGGAGTCTCTGGTTGTCGTTGACGCAGGATGATGACCACGATGTTCACAATGAGGAACATGAGATACACCAAGGCATTGGTGGCCTCCGCCAGGATTTCCAATCCACCCAGAAGACTGAGAATGCAAGCTGCGAATGCAACGGCATATGTGGCGGCACGAGGAGTGCGCTTCTTGTGAACTGCGGCCCATCGAGACGAGATGACGCCTGTGTCACCCATGCTGTAGATCATTCGCGCAGCCGCAGTGGATGCGAGCAGGGTGGTATTGGCTGTGGTTGCTAGCGCCACGGCACCGATGATCTTCACCGATGCTCCACCAATGCTCTCGCGCATGACATCAGTGAGCGGATGAGTGGACAATGCAAGGCCCGATGCCCCGAGAACGCTCACTGCAACAATGGCAACCAACACATACAGCACAGTTGAAATTGCGAGTGCCAACATGAGTGCGCGTGGCACCGTGCGATGTGGATCCTTGGTCTCTTCGGCCAGTGTGATGACTTCGTCGAAGCCGATGTATGCGAAGAAGATGATGGATGCGCCACTCAGCACGCCACCAAATCCGTGACCAGAGGTAAGCGATACGTCACCAATGTGATGTGCTCCAACGATCACCACGCCTAACAAACCGCCTACTTGTATGACACTGAGTGCTACCACCAGCCAGCGTGCATGTTGCATTCCCGTGATGGAAAGTGCTCCGACGAGCAGCAGCAAGAGTATTGACGCAAAGTGTTCATTGATGTTGACGAATTCATGTAGATACCGGGCGAACCCCAACGACACGGCCGCTGCAGCAACGACCAGTGCAACGGCCATACCCCAACCCGTGGTGAACGACACCCAATTGGGAAACACCTGACGAGCGAATTCATGTTCTGAACCAGCCTTGGGAAACATGGAGGTGAGTTCCATGTAACTGAAAGCAGTCAATGCGCACAGCACACTGGCCAACAACATGGAGACCCATACCAGACCACCAGCACGTTGGGTGGCGGGGCCAATGAGAATGTAGATGCCTGCGCCAATGATGACGCCAACGCCACTGGCAGTTACGTGTGTCAGCCCCAGGCTGCGAGTGAAGTTGTCGTTATCGGAATTCATCGGGCGTTACTAGGCCGTCACCATTGCGGTCGGTGCCAGGCAACGTTGACTGGTTCGGCTCTAGTGCCTTCCACGTGGCGGTGTCGATGATGCCGGACTTCATGAGTCCGTTCTTATCTTGAAATGCATACACAGCCTTGGCCATGGCTTCACCAAAGTATCCATCTACTTGTGTGGTGTACCCGGCCTTGCGCAAACGCTTCTGCATTTCTGAGACGGCGAGGCCGTGGTCGCATCGCTCAACAGGAAGAGATGACGCATCGAAATAGCCGTCGCATTTGCCCGAAAGCGCAGCGGTGATATCTGCTTGTCGAGGTTCGCAACCAGTTTCTTCCACCCACTTCAACGCACGATTCGTGGACCATATGGCACATGCAACATCGCTGGGTGGAATTTCGGCAAGCGTGGCAGGACCAGCATTGGGAATGTAACAACTGCGGTTGTAATGGGTGAGTGGTTGGTCGCGATAGCAGATGGACACCACTGTCCATTTCTCATTCACCAAATGAAATAGCCGCGTTTGTTCGCAGCCTTCCTTCGGACAATTCCACGTGTCACGATCCGTGTCACCCACCGCCCATGTTGCGGTGCATGCCTCGGCCTTCACCTTCTCGCCGTAGTTGGCGCTGATGGCTTTCACATCGCAGGGGATTGCTTTTTCACCAGATGCCGGGTTCTTCGTGAGAGCGATTGTGGTGGTGGTGACACCAACAGTGGTGGCCACAGCAGAATCTGCTGTGGCCACCGAGGAACTGGTTGAAGTTGTTTGTGTTCCGCCACATGAGGCAAGAACAAGAATGAGGAATGCGGGAACGAAGCGCTTCACGCCACCAGTCTGCTGGTTGTTCCCGCAATTCCCATCACTTACGCCTGAGTTGCTGCCTCTTCTTCCTCGTCACGGCGGCGACGCGCCACGATGAAGAAGAACAAGATGATGATGCCGAGGCCAAGGGCCCAGTACCACCAGGTGTTGCTTGCCGACGACACAGCAGTACGTGTCACTGGAAGTTCCACTGTTTGATCAACGCCATTCACCTTCGTGGAGAAGACCAGCTTCTGGCCGGACTTGCCCACGTTGATGCGGTTTGCAGTGTTGCGGTTCAGCAACACTGGCGCACCACCGTCGACGCTCACGTAGATATCACCGGAAGTGACACCAAGTGTGGACTGCACGGATGCAACGCAATCTGCATCACAGATCATGGTGGTGGTTTCAGGATCAAGCTTCACTTCGGTCTTGGTGACCACAGCTTTTTCTTCCTTCACCGTTGTGGTGGTTGCATTCTCAACGGTTGTTGCTGGAGCAACGGTTGTTGCAGGTTCAGTCGTTGTAGGTGCGGCTGACGTAGTTGTTGCCTGGGGGACAGTTGTGGTTGCAGAGGTTTGACCGCCGGTTGCTTCTGTGGTTGTAGGAGCAGCCGTGGTGGAAGCTGTCTTCACCGTTGTGGTGGTTGCTTTCACCGTGGTGGAAGGAGCAACCGAGGTACCTGCTGCCGCAACAGTGGTGGACGATGCCGAACCTGTGGAGTAACGAATGACCACGATGCCCGATCCGCCCTTGCCAGCCTTGTTGGATTCTGGGTCGGTGCCACCACCGCCACCACCGGTGTTTTCGTCACCGTCAGATCCATCGAAAATCTCTCCGCCGCGCTTGCCAAGGGTGCTGCCCTTGCCACCGCCGCCCTTGCCGCCTTCGCCGCCACCGTTCTTCACGGAGCAACCACAGTTGGAGTTCACACCGCCGCCGCCGCCGCCGGCGTAGTACTTGGAGACGCCAGTGATGTCGCTGGTGACGCCATCGCCACCCTTTGAGCCAAGGTATGTCTCGGTGGTGTCTGCACCAGCAGAACCTGCGCCGCCGCCACCTGCACCTGGGCCGTAGCTACCAAGGTGTGTGCGACCGCCGCCGTATCCCTGACCAGGAGTACCTGTTGTGCGCTTTGCATTCAAGTTGTCGTAGCTGCCGCCACCACCGGAACCGCCTTCGCCGGCCGCGCCGAATCCGGCACCGCCGCCACCATGACCGCCACCGATGGCAACAATGTCGTCAAAGGATGAATCCTCGCCATTTGTGGCTGCGCGATTGGTACCGGAGCCGCCTGCCCCGTCTTTGCCGCCATCACCAACGGTGACCACGTATGCAGTGCCTGGGGTAACGGTCTTGTATGCGTTGGGGTAGTTGCTGAGCAATCCACCTGCGCCGCCGCCACCCGATGCGCCGCCGCCACCACCGGCGACAACCAGGTACTGCACTTTGGTAACACCAGTTGGCGCCTTCCATGAGCAGGAACCTGTTTCGCGGAAGATGATCACGGTTTCTGAGCCAACAGCCTTGGAGGAGTAACCGCAGTACTTGCCGTTCTTCTCGTGCTCTTTCTCTTCTTCGCCGTCTTTGTTCTCACAACCCTGACCGTTGTTTTCATGGTTGTCTTGGCCTTCACCGCAATTGGCGTTGTTCTCGTTGTCTTTCTCGTTCTCTTTTTCCTTCTCGTTTTCGAGAGCGCCGTTTTTGACACGAGCGGTGGACGAGGAATCAGAACTGCCGCAGGCAGTGAGCAACAACAAGCTGGCCGATGCAAACGCGGCAAGAAGTTTGGACGTAGAGCGCATGTGGATCCTTTGAAACGTATGACTTTCGAAAGTCAATGACTTCACGAGCATAGCCAAGAACGACAAAAGCCCGGAACCTTGGGAGGTTCCGGGCTTTTGGGTAGAGGGTTTCTACATCACAACGACTGTTGCAGCCTTTGTGTAACGAACGGCCTTGTTCTTTCCGTCCACCTTCTTGGTGACGGTCTGAGTCAAGCGCACTTTGCACGTTGTGGTTGTTGCAGGAGCAATCAAGTTGCTTCCGCTGATTGCACACGTGCTTGTCACGCTCCACTTCAACTTCTTTGCACCCTTTGCAGGCTTAATGATCGAAGTAAGAGGAATAGCTGCACTGCGTACAACGTTCACACTGACTTCGCCTGCAGGCAAAGTGGTGGTCGGAGGAAGCGTTGCAGGAGCCACCGTTGTTGGTGCTGCAGTGGTAGCAGCAGCCTGCTGGTTACCTGTTGCTTCTGTTGTTGTGGTTGCTTCCACGGTTGTGGTGGTCGCAATTGTTGTGGTGGTTGGAGGCACGACAACCGTGCCCTGACGTGTGTAGTAGTAACGCTGACCGTCATAGTCGCCTACCAAGAAACGTGAGTTCACATGGTCGTGTGCGATGTATGTGGCATTGCCAATTCCTGGTGGGTTGATGGAGCACATGGTGCCCGACTTGCCACAGGCTCCCTGGCCATTGCCATTGAAGTACACAGGAACGGTGCTACCTGCGCTGAGATCCCACACTTTGTAACCCTGTGCATAACGGATGCGGTACAGGAATCGACCATCGGTTGCGATGCCGTGGTCGTCGTTTGGCCAGTTGCCTTCGGTGTCGGTGAGGACCCAGTCGCGGTCAAAAGTGACTGTTGCTGAAGTACCTGTTCCGGACACGTTGTACACGCGCAGAATGCTCTGCCATACACCGCCGACGTTACGCGGTGCAGAAATACGAGCAATTCGACCGTCAGGGAAGTCGGTCATGTTGCTGTACATCCACCACACTCCCGCAGGAAGTGGCTTGTCGGAAGGCACATTGACCTTTGCTGCCGACCACGTTGATGTGTCGGTGCAGTACAAGTTGCCGCTGTGTGAACTTGTCCAGATACAACCGTGGCTCATGGCAAGGTTTGCCTGCTCTCCGTGCACATCTTGTGGCGCGTTCGCAATGATGTGCTCAACGGTGTTTTGACCATCGAAGCCAGTTTCGTAGATCAGGTTGTTGGGGTAGAAGCTGGTACGTACGTAGAGCTTCTTGCCATCAGTAGCGACACCGCGAACGTTGCCTTGGATGCCGATAATTTCGCGTGAGGTCTCGATAGCACTGAGCAATTGAGCATCGCTCACTTTGTCGCCTGAACGTGAAAGTGCGGATGAAGGAACGATTTCCTCTGGGCCACCGTTCACAGACCATGCCATCTGGTTACAGATGCCACCGCGGAACTGCGAGAACCAAGCGTCAAGTGGGTACTTCTTGCCGGCTTCCATGTTGACGGTGCCTTCAACCCATTCACAACCGGTGTTGTTCCATGCGTTGATGACCTTTTGATCGCCAATCATCATCGCGAAGGTGTCGTCTTTTGCGACGCGGAACTTCACTGATACTTCTTCGCCCTTGTTGCCTGGCGCTGTGACAAATCCGGAGTAGTGAACAAGAAGGAACTCTGGTGCACATCCGTTGATGATGGTCTGCAATGCCTCGGAGTCGATGTTGGGAACAGAGGTGACACCGTTTTCACATGGCGTGTACTTCGAATCGTCCTGAATGATTTGATCCTCGAGACCAACTCCCCAGTCCGAGGACTGCCAGCCGCTGAGTGATTGGCGGTCAAACGTGTATGAGCGCACGTTGAGACCTGAGTCGTCATCGAGAGCAGCGTTCTTCGTCTTCGTGGAAGTCGATTTGAGCAAGCTTGCGGTTGAGTTGCCGCAGGCAGACAGTGCAATCACACCGACCACGGCCAGTGCCGCGCCCAGAGATTTCATAGTTCGCATAGGAATCCTTTTGTTTACTTGGTTAACAAAACCAATCATGGAAAGACTAACTAAATATTCAGTCTTACGACACCCTTGGAGCTGGATAGTTGAGTGCATTCGCGACCCACCTATCTAGACCAAAGGATTAATTTTGGCTCTTCTTCTTTCGACCAAGGACGAACCAGATGCCGCCACCTGCGACGAGTGCAACAGCGATGAGCACCAAAATGCCCGATGACGAGCCGCCGGAATCGGATTCCGTGTCCGCGGCACGTTCCGTACCCGCATCGCTTGAATCCGTGGTGGATGCCACCGTGTCACTGGAGACCATGGTGCTGTCCGATGCTTCCGTTGCGATTTCCTCGTCGGGTGCGGTAGTTGACTGCGATGCAGATTCGCCGTTGCCACCCGCAGCAACCGTTGTGGATGTCGCACTCATTGCGTTGCCAGAGACGGTTTGATCAGCGACGGTTGTTGTTGTCGCCTTCATTGTTGTGGTTGTCACCACCACCTGCTTCTTCACGGTGGTCTCCGACATCGGAGTAGTGGTGGTTGTTTGCTTCGTGGTGGTTGTTGTCAGCTTTGGTGCCGTGGTGGAAGGAGCTGCAGTAGTGGTGGGGGGAAGAGTGACAAGCGATGCTGATTCATCACCTGTGCGAGTAAATGCGGATGGCGGTACGACAACCATTTCGCCTCCATCGAGTGACCAGCTCAATTCGCTGCAGTAGCCGCTGTTGAAATTCATGAACCATGAATTAATGGGGTAGGCCTTGCCGGCAGGAATATCAATGGTGCCTTCAACAACGGCACATGGTGAGTTCTTCCACACATCAATCACAGGAACTCCACCGACTTTGAATGAGAACGTGTTGTCTTTGATTGCGTGGAATTTGACCGACACAGTTGAGCCAGGAGTACCAGGAACAGTGATGAAACCGGTGTAGTGAACAATGAGGTACTGCGATGTGCCACAACTATCAACTATTGATTTCACTGATGCCGCATCGAGACTTGGAATAGTTGTGCGACCGTTTGCACACGGAGTGTGTTTGCCTTCATCACGTTGAATCTGGTCTTCCAAACCCACACCTGTGGGGTGGGTCTCCCAACCCGTCAGAGATTCACGTTTGAACGTAAAGGCTTTTACGTTGATACCGGGTGTTGCCAACGCAGCATTCTTGGTGCGTGTTGCCGAAGTATCGGATGAAGAATCTGATCCGCCGCACGCGGACAGAACGAGTGCACCAGTAAGAACAAGTGCGGCACAAAATTTGGATGAAGTACGCATAGATGACCTTTTGTTGACGTGGTTAACAAAACGAATCTTAGGGGGGACTAACTGTCTTTGCAGTGTTGGCGTGTACGGCAGGGCAAGAAAAGTTCCATGCACTTCGCATTTAGCTGGGGAAATGTTTCACAGGTCGAAACGACCAATGATCACCAGGAGTTTGTTTGAATGAAAGGAGAGCAGTGTTTGAGGTCTTGATGAGACGTTTGGGAATATCAATCGGGCTAATCGCCACCGTACTGATGGGTTGTGGTGGCTCGAAAGGGTCACTCATTGGCTATGTGCCAGTGTCCAAATCAGTTGCATCGGTGACTGCCACCGAGGCCACCAGTGCCGGCAACAAGCCATTCTCTTTTGTCCCCGCGGCAAGGAACGTGCTGGTGGTCTACTTCGGTTACACCAATTGCCCCGACTTGTGTCCCACCACCATGGCCGCTGTGCGAAGCGCGAAAAAGATGATTGGAAACCTCGCCTCGCAAGTTGATCTTGCAATGGTGACGGTTGATGCACAACGTGACACCGGTGCGGTGCTGAACAAGTACCTCTCATCATTCTCTGACAGGTACCACGCACTGATTCCTGCTGATGACCAAGAACTCACCGTTCTGAAAGAAGCATTTCAGGCGTCGTCGAGCATCACCACGAACACACTGGGAAATGTGGAAGTCAGCCATAGCGGCACTGCCTATGTGGTGGGCCCAACAGGTGACGTGGTGGTGGAGTGGCCATTCGGATTGCAGGCCGACTCGATGGCAAAAGATCTTCGTTCAATTCTCGAAGAATTGAACTCGGACAAGGGAAAGTAGAAGGAACAAAATGAAATTCACTCGTTTCGCAACAATTGCCGCACTGGTGGTCGCTCCACTCATGATGACGTCTTGTTCTCAAGATGCCGATACTGCGAGCGACAGTTCGGTTGCATTGACAGAGGGAGTCATGGTGACAAACCAGTGGGCGCGTACCAGCCCCATGGCCACCACCATGGGTGCCGTGTACTTCACTCTCAACAGCGTGAAAGACGATGTGCTGACAGACGTGATGGTTGATGGGACCGTCGCATCAGCCGCGCAGATTCATGAGACAGTGATGGCCACTGCCGATAGCACCATGATGGGAAGCGGCTCCACTGCGGCGCCTGCCATGACCATGCAAGAAGTAGCAGAAGTTGCTTTGCCAGCCGGTGAGGACGTTGCGTTTGCTCCTGGTGGTTATCACGTGATGTTGATGATGTTGAAGAGCCCGTTGAAGGTGGGCACTGATATCAAGGTCACCTTGGTGTTCAAGAATGCCCCCGAACAAGTGGTCACCGTTCCCGTCTTGGACGAAGCGCCATAAATGGAAGAGGAAGTTCAACTCTCGGCACGCAAGGTATTTATTGCGGGCACAATCGGCATCGTGGTGCTTTTCGCGTTGATCGTGACGCTCGCACTTTCACCCATCCGATTCGGGACTGATACTTACTCGTTTGTTATTCCAGCCGGTGCAAAGGTGAAGCAAAATGCCGGCTTGGCAGATGGCACCAACCTTCCTGCATATTTAGAACTGCGTGTCGGAGATTCGATTGAGATTGAAAATCGAGACTCGGCGAACCACGTGTACAGCTTCCTGGTGATGAGGCCAGGAGAGACAGTGAAGTACACGTTCCGCACCAAAGGAGTGTTCGTTGGTGAATGCAGTATTGGTGGGCATCGAAGTGTGACGGTGCGAGTGCTGTGAGGAAGTTCGTTCTTGCAGCAGCACTCCTGATTGCATCGTGCGGTGGTGAGACTCAGAGTGCATCCTGGACCTCAATTGACATCCAGGAAGTTTCCACTGGGCAACAGACCACCATGAAGGATGTTCTGGATGGTCGACCAACGTTTGTGTCACTGTGGTCAGTGACATGCACCCCATGCAAACGTGAATTGCCATGGCTGCAGAAGATTGCTGATGATCACAAGGACATACAAGTTGTCGGAATCGACATCGGTGACGACCTTGTGGACATCAAAGAGTTTTCGGCATCGCTTCACCTCACATTCCCTAATTACAGGGACGAACTCGGCGGCATGCTCGCGGCGCTAGAGGTTGCCCAGGTTCCCGCCACTTTTGCCATTGATGAAAAGGGCGCAATCGTATGGAGACACCTTGGAGCCCTCACATACGAGGCTTTGCAGAATCGGATTGATTCCTTTTGATCAATGGCAATTGTGAGTTCCGTTCACCGCCGCACGAGCTGTGGATAACTATGTTCTATTGCGCGTTTTTACGGTAAAATAAGGTTGTTATGACGAAAAAGAGCCGCTTCGGTCGTTTCCTGACCTCCATTGCCCTCATTGCAGGCTTCTTTGCATTTTCTGCCCCTCAGGTTCAGGCCGTTGCCACCACCGTTTATGCCGACAGCGTGAACGGAAGCGACTCTTCGGGTAACGGCACGGCTGGCAGCCCCTTTCAGACCTTCCACAAGGCCTACACCACTGCCGTTTCGGGCGACACCATCGATCTCACGGGCACTTTCACTTGGACCAATGCTGGTGAAACGGGTGACGCTGCTGGAAGCGGATACACCATCAGCAAGAACCTCACCATTCAAGGTCAGTCTCGTTCCACCATCGTGCAGGCCGCGGCCACACGTAACTCAGCTGACCGCATGGTGTTCTTCATTAACGCTGGTGCAACCGTGACCATGCGCAACCTCACTGTGCGGCACGGTCGCGTCACCGGACAAGGTCAAGGTGGCGGCATCACGTTGTACGGAACATATTGCGGACAGTCCGGTCAATGCCCAGGTACCACCGGCACGCTCACGCTCGACCAAGTTGATGTCACGAAGAACGACGCCACCACTGCATTGAACACATACACCTACGACCGTGCAGGTGGCGTGATGATGCAGGAGAACGCAAACCTCACCGTTCTTGGCAGCAACATCGAGGACAACAACTGCATCTGCAAGTACTACGCAGCAGGCGGAATTTACGTGGGCATGCAATCGGGCACGCTAACTATCACCAACTCTTCCGTGTCTCAGAACACCGTGAACAGTGACGGTGGTTCTACCTATGCATATGACTACACATCGGTTGCTGGCGGACTTGCCTCGCAACGATTCTCAAAGATCACCATCACCAACAGCACTTTCTACGGCAACTCCACCAACTCATATGGCGGCGCCATGTCGTTGTATTACACGGACCGCGGTGCTCGCCTGACCAACGTCACCATTGTTGGGAACTCGGCCACATTGGGTGCAGGTGGCATTTTGTGGAATCAGTTGTACACCGGCGGAAACTACGACTTGCGTATGAAGAATGTGTTGCTCGCAAACAACACTGGCGTGAGCGGTGCAGCAAACGATTTCTACGCCAAGGATTCCACTAGCGGCACGGCATCGATTGCTACATATTCAATTATTGAGTCCAGCACCAACAAGACGTTCAGTGGCACAGGAATTGTCACTGGTAATCAATCTTCTCTCGATGTTGATACCGGAATCGCCGAAAATGGTGCAGCAAATGGTTCACATACGCTTGCATTGCTCGCATCTAGCGTTGCCGTGAACGCGGGTGACTCTGCAGCACACGGCTACACCGGCAACACTGTGACGCCTCCCGCCACCGATCAGCGTGGAAGTGCGCGTGTGGGTATTTACGACATCGGTGCATACGAATACGGCTCCGCAGTTTCCACCACCACCACAGCTGCACCCACGACCACATCATCCAGCACCACCACCACGACTGCGGCACCGTCAACAACCTCTTCGTCCACAACAACGACAACTGCAGCTCCGGCAACAACAGTCGCTTCTTCGTCAACAACCACTATCGCTGGTTCGTCCACGTCGTCAACTGCAGCACCTGCGACAACCGTGGCTGCAAATCAGTCCACCGTTGCGCCTAGTTCCACTGATGTCACTGCGACCACACAGGCACCAACGGCAACAACGATTCCACCAATTCAGACGGCAAGTAGCTCCACCGACGTTCTGGCACGTGGTGCAGCACCGGCAACAACCCTTGCTCCTTCGTCAACAACCACCACAACCACCACCACCGTGGTGAAGCCCCCAGCATTGCCCGATGCCGCAACCATCACCCTGGGCGAAGCAGCGACAGTGGTGAATGGTGAATCAGTGGCAACAACTCTGACCCGCGTGAACAACACGTTGGTCCTCACATCGGGCACCATCAAACTTGTGATTGCTGCGGTGGACCAAGACGGAAACGTGTTGCCATTAGATGCCAATGGAAACATTCGTCTCACGGAAAACCGTCTTCTCACCGTGACGGCTTCGAATCTTGCAGCCAGTGCTGGTGTTCAAGTGTGGGTCTTCTCAACTCCCACCAAAGTGGGAGATTTCACCACATCCACTGATGGTGGATTGAAAGAAACCATTTCAATTCCCAAGACAGTGGCAAATGGCGCGCACAGACTTGTGTTGACTCAAAAGTCGAAGCGTGGCAATGAAACCTTGTTGGCCGTGGGTATCGCAATTGGTGCAAAGAATTCGCGCAACTGGTCGCTTGGCTGGATCTTGTTCCCACCACTCGGTGTTGCATCGGTTCTGGCACTTGTGCTGCCAGCACGTCGCCGTCGCCGGAATGCAGCCACTGCATAACCAGTAAATGGTTATAGCGCCTTGCGCTTTCTGCGCACGCGATCTGGAATGATCAATCCAAACATCACTGCAAAGACGATGGGAATGACAATCAACGTACGTGTCAGCGCGGATGTTGTCTTTAGTTTTCCAACGATGACGCCCAATGTGAACGTGGCAGATTTTCCACTAGTGAGTTCTGCAACAACTGCCACGCGGTGAGGCCCGTCTTCGATGTTCTTGGGAACACGAAGCGAGGTAGTGACTGTGCCGTCTGCGCTCACTTTTGCAGTTCCCAACTTGATGGGGGTGGAGAAGAACCACACGGTGACATTGGAACTGGGTTTGAAGCCACCAATGCTCACCTTCAGAATGTCGCCGGCCATCAATCGCAAGTTGCCGTCTTTGTCCAATGGAGCAGTGACGCCTTGTTCATTGGTACGCGACAATGTGGCGGACAAAGAACCCGATTGAATCTGTAATTGGTTGTTGCTTCGCGTGAGAGTTTGCTTGGTGGACTTTCCGGCAATGTCGACAGCCCCTTCGCCAGCTGCCACTTTCGGAATGGTGGGTGCTTGAGACGCAGGTGCAGGAGGTGCAACCACAGGTGCCTTGGCCACCGTTGTGGTGGTTGTATTGACTGGGGCAACAACCACAGTTGTTTGCGTTTTCGGAGCAATGGTGGCAACGGAGGCTTGTCCAACTGGCGTTGTTGTAACGGGGGCTTGAATATCGATTTCCACCACTCGCGCAGGCACAGTGGTGGTGGGCGCGACAGTTGTCGTAGTGGTGGTAGTGGTTGTGGTGGTTGTCGTTGTTGTTGTAGTTGTGGTGGTGGGTGCAGCAGTGGTGGTGGGTGCACCAGCAATGGACCATTTGCTGCCCAAATACGCTTCCAAGTTGATGCGATCGGTATTTGATAATTCGCTGGTGAGCACAATCTCATGAATTTCACCAGTGAAGTGTGTGTAGCGATCATCCCGAGTTGCCACGTAGTACTTCGTTGCGACATCTTGATACGCAAAGGTGCCCGTTTCTGTGCGCGTCAATGTTCCGTTCAAATATTGCTGCACTTTTGTTGCACTCATCGATGTACTCAAAATGGATCGAGTAGTGAGAGTTGAGACGTTTGCGAAGCCATTGAAGCCGTTGTAGGCACCCGTAGGTCCGCCCACCAATAGGCCGTTGTTGTAGCCGTCGAATGGAGTGGGGAATTGGTTGGTGGTCAAGGTGAAAGGTTGCGAGTCGTACCCGTTCTTTCCACAACACATGCGGGTGAACACCACGGTGACCTGTACCGATGTTGGAAGAGTGTTCGCAGCCTTCACCCCGGTCATGAACTTGTTGGAGTTGTCGAACGTAATGGCAGAGCCACTGACAGATGGCTGGTACGCCGAAGTGGCTTGCGTTGCATGACGGCTGTTGCCACTCTTGTCGCGCCATTCACTCACTAGTCCACCTGTTGAGGTGATGGTGGAGGCGTCACTTGCGTCGAGCCACAAGGCAAGTGAACTTCCCAGCGAGGCAGGTGTCCAGGCAACTGCATTCACACGAGATGTTGAAAAGCTTGCGAATCCCAATGTGGAGAGAAGTAGGGCAAGAACAACCACCACTCGCGAAGCACTCTCGCGAAAGAGTGCGTGACAGTTCACGACTGTTGGTGCCGACATGGCGTCAGTCTATGGTTACGAAAAGTTCTGAACTCTTACTCGGTATGTCAAACTTCATTCATGTTGATTGTGAACGCCACCTTTCGCCTTGTTGACGGTGTATCAGACGAAAAGTTCAAGGAAATTGATGCCCGTTTTCAAGAGGACTTCGCGTATCAACAAAAAGGAATGCTGCGTCGTACCACTGCGAAAAGCGAGGACGGCACATGGTTGGTGATGACCCTATGGGATTCAGTCGAGTCGTCAGATGGTGAGAAGAACATCACCGAGAGCGGCAAAGCGGCCCTCACGGCCATGCATGAAGTGATCGACTTCGACACTCACAAGTTGGAGCGCTATTTCACCTTGTAGTTGTTCATCAACATTCTCCGAAATTAGATTTGAGGAATGTATTGGGCAAGTGTCTTGCGTCGAATTGCGCGAATTTCGGTCTGTGCCACGTTGGTCGGGGTGGTCACCACCCAGTCGCCTGCATCCGCGGTTTCACGTTCGGTTGCATCTTCGTCAAATGTATTGTCAACATCAGCAAATGGTGGCGGTTCATTTACCGTGACCTCGGCGGTTCCTGTTGCGGCGCCTGGCACAGTCGCTCAATCCATCACAACCAATTTTGATCCATCGCGTGCGCAGGTCACTGGTAGTAGTGGAATCGTTGCACCGTCGGGCTGGACCCTGAGTTACTCCTCCGATGGAACCACATTTGGTGCAGCACCCAATAGTCCATCCGGCTGGGCAGCAATTCGTGCAGTTCGGGCCACGGGCTCCATCGCGTCGGGCGGCGATGCCGCCGGCTTACAGATTGCCACTGGTTCTGGCACGGCAATAGTTCCGCCTTCGGGTGCATTCAACGCTGGTGGTGGCGGTGACGGATGGGATGTGTCATTTGATGAACAGGGAAATGTGTACAACGTGTTCCACCATGACGGATACTGGGGATCTGGATTCATCACACCCGGACTGCACTGTCACACCCGCTCAGGTGCATCATGCGGTCCGGGTTGGCCATTCTCCTTGCGAATTCCAAGTGGCACCACGGGTCCTGATGGTTTGTCTGGGCAGCCGTGGTACCACACCAACGACCAGGCAATGTCGTGGGTAGATGTCACCAACAACCGCGTATGGATTGGTACCAACCTGAACGATGGAACAGCAGCTTCAGGTACTGGATTTGTATGTGTCGACGTTTCAAACCTTGCATCAGGCCCGACATGGTGTGGAGGCTCCATCCGAAACGCATTCGTGAAGTTGGGTCCAACACTTTGTGGACGTGACTGCAACATTGGATTGGCCGCTGCAGAGAACAAGTTGTTCTCGTGGGAATCAGGCACTGGCAAGTTGTCGTGCCTTGACCCTTATGCGACACGTGCAGGCGGGTTGCCCGGTGCACCATGCGCAAATCAACCGTTTGCTTTCACGGGGATTTCGAGCGCGGCCTTGGGTTCCTACAGTTTGGTTGCAGCGCAAGGTTTCGTGTGGGGAAACGCTGGAACGAAGGCAATCTGCTTCAACCCTGTTTCACTCACCGCGTGTTCGGGCTGGAGCAGTGGTCCTGCATCACTCACGGGCACAGCTCCGAACATTGCCATTGATATTCCCACTTCGAATGGTGATCCGGGTGCAATCTGTTTCGCCCTTTACGAATCTTCACGGGGCTGTTTTGCAGCTGATGGAACGAGCAATGTGGAACTCAATGGTTCACATGCTGGGTCTGCATTCATGACCTACTTTTCCACACGCGAGACTCAAACTATTCAGCCAAAGAGCCCTGTCTCCAATGGCACACGAATCATTTGGGCAGATGGTTCTTGGCCGGGTGGTGGAAAGGTGTACTGCTACGACACCAGTCTTGCCTCTGGCGCTGGAGCCGCTTGTGCGAATTTCCCTGTCAATCATTCTGCGTATACGGCAACCCTGGATGCTCAAAACATCAACTGCATTTGGACGAACACCGACTCCGGAACTATCGCCACCATTGACGCCGTAACAGGCGGGTCAACATGCACAACGCCACCTTCAGTCGCAGAATTTTCAGCGCCAGTCATCGTGCCTCGTCTGGCTTGTACGAGTGCTGCGTCCATTCAATCGTGGCGAAGTTTCAAGCTCACGACCCCAGCGGCAAGTACGTACTCCACCGCAACTCTCACGGTGCTCACGTCGTCCGGTGCAGTTATTCCTGGGTGGAATCGAATTTCTATCTCCGGCGCAAATCGGACCATCGATCTTTCTTCGCTTGCTGTGGCCACGAGTGGACTTTCACCACGTTTCAAGGTGGCACTTGCCAACAAAACCACCACTGACCTCATTGGCGGTGAAGTGTCAGTTGTGGGAGGTTCACCAGAACTCTGTGTTCCACTGCAGGCCGTTGCGTGGTGTCCAAGTGGTCCTCAGCAAATTACCGGAGCGCTCACCGCTCCCGCACCCATCCAAATCACTACCACGGGTGAAGCACAACCACAGAGTGGACCCACCGAGGTATTCACAAGTGCTGTCGCGACCGTTTCAGTTTCTGCACCATCTGATGCGAGTTGCTTGGGCACGCTCGCTGGTACGGCAACAATGGCTTCAAATTCTGCAGTTGTTCCCAATGCGCTCATGCGTTTGATGAGTTCCTCCGGTGTTGTTCTCGCCACCACCACAACAGATGCTCAAGGTAACTACACATTCGACCGACTAATTGCCGGTAGCAATTACCGCGTCGAATTTGGACCTAGTACACAAGGTGCAGCCAATGCGGCCACAGTGTCATCTTCGTCTACCAACCGAGCGGTTTTTGCCAGTGCAACCACAACGGTGAACGGTGTATATGCGTTGTTGCGTACCAATGTCTTGTCGGGAAACGGCGCCCACGGACAAGCAGTATCGCTGACTCCTGCTCCCAACGACTCCAGTGGGACCCAGTCGTACGCACCTTTTACGAAATCGGCCACATGCGTGATTGATCCGGCAGATAATCAGTGCAAGACCTCTGTTTCTATCACTGGGCAAGGAACGTGGACTGTTGACATAAACAATGGAGTGCTCACGTTCACCCCAAACGGCGGCTATTCAGGAACAACTACGGCAGTTGCATATCGTGTGACCGAGACATCCTCGTCATTCACCACTTGGAATTTGGCTTCGGCGGTAATAGCTGCGCCAGTCACCACCACGACAACGACCTCCACATCCACCACAATTCCCACTGCACCAACAACAAGTTCAGTTGTAGTTTCCGCTGGTTCCCTTGCTCGTGCTACCGCGACAGGTGTGTTGGTGTCGCAGGTGCGTGTCACTTCTCCAGCACGAGTGACTCAAACGGGCATGGTGGTAGTCAATGGTGTCTCAGTTCCGGCGGTGGTTTGTACGCCGGTCACTGTTACGACATCTCGGTCAGTGAACGTCTCGTGCAGACTTACCACTGTTGCTCGCCGAATGTTGGCCACATCGAATGTCAGCATTGCGATGGTGACTCAAGTAAAGACAAAATCCGGGAAAGTAATTTCCACAAAGACAAAGGTGTCACTCAAGCGATCGGGCATTCTCCCCGTGACCAAATGATGGTCTATTGCTGCACAAGCGTGAGCGAATTTCCCTCTGGGTCGGTGATGCCAGCAATCATCGCACCACCAGGAATTTGAAATGGCTCGCTCACTTGAGCGCCACCTAAATCAATCGCACGAACAAGTGATTCCTGCAGGTCTCGAACTTGAACGTAGATATTGAACCCTGGAGTTGGCCCCGATGAGATGTGGCCTGAAATTCCATTTTCGGGACTACCTGGTCCAGCAGGAATTCGCATGAATGACCCTTCGGGAATGTCCCAATTGAAGAGTTGTGAATAAAACGCGCGTTGCTTTTGCTGATCTACAGCCTGAATGGAGAAATAGACAACAGGCCGTGCCCAATCGGGAGAACTCATGAACGCAAACTACCTGTTTGAATCTAATAGTGGATACCTGAACTGATTACATTTGTTAACTACGTATTCACTTCTCCGAGGCAGTGTCGAAAATGAAATTCAGAACATTCTTGAGCGCAGTTGTGCTGACTGCAGTCATCGCATCATGCGGAGGAGGGTCAGATTCGTCGACAGGGCGAATCAAAAATGCCGCTCTTACTCCAGTTCCTGTTGCAACTGCTGGAACGACAGCAGTCACTGCCTTAATTTCAGAAACTGGGGTGAGGTCCTTGAAGGTGAAATGGACAGCCAAAGCGAACTCAAATACCCCTGCTCCAGTTGCATTCATGGTTGAAGCTTGCGAGACAAGTTGTGAAGATTCAAAAGCAATTGTCGCTGGAAGTACCGTGGTTGGCGCAAGCGCGTTAGACGCTTTTGTCCCCGGCTTGAAGACTGACACGAATTATGGAGTCAGGGTAATCGCTATGGGTAGCACTGGACCTTTGGGTCTTGGTCTCACCACCACGCGAACTCAGTGGGCACCGACTTCAGCTACTGCGACCCCAAGTGTTGACTCCGCTCTCATTTCCTGGACTGCGCCGGTTTCGCAGGAATCTCAAGGCAATTTAAAATTCGTAGGAGGTCGCTTCGACACCATTCCCAGCGGTGACGTTGGATTGTCCGGAACGCTCATGGGGAATGGAGCTCCTGCGTCATCGTGGACGATGAGAGGACTCAAGCAGGCCACTGACTACTGGTTCAAGTTGTGGGTATCTACAAACATAGATTCGTCACCGGCAGTGTGGGTCCGCTTTAAAACGACCGGCACCGCACCCACAACGGTTCCGGGAACCGTTCCTTGCAAGTCTGGTGGACCTTGCAAGATTGGGGACATTACGCCGGCTGGCGGGACAGTCTTCTATGTTGCTCCTGCCGGCACGAGCTGGGGCAAGTATCTCGAAGCCGCACCCAGAACTTGGAACGGTGGAACGAGCGATCCAGAGTTGAGTTGGTGCACCGGATTTCCAGATGCAAACGGAGCGTACAAGTCATGGGGATCCACTGCGACGAATGTCGGCGCTGGAAAGTCCAACTTTGCTCTCATGATGGCCAAGTGCCCTGCATCACCTGCTGGGTTGGCTGTTCGTGCGTTGACACTTGGGGGAAAGAACGATTGGTTCATACCGTCAATTGAAGAAGCAAAGCTCATTTGTGGTGATCCAACCGTCATCGGCAGAACTACTGCGGACTACTACACCATGAGCTCCACAGAGTCTGACAACAAGATGGCGCAGGCATGCCGAACGGGAAATACATCCCTGTGGTCCACATTCAAACTCTCTCGGGCAACTGTGATTCCCGTCAGGATTGGACAATAAAGTCGACTCCCTTGCCCTCAAGGGCACGAGGTAACAACCAGCACTTTGAGGGAGGCACCGTGAGCATGAATGTCTTGCTCATCACGCTTGATCAGTTTCGAGGCGATTGTCTGTCAATTGCTGGTCACCCCGTGGTGAAGACCCCGAATCTCGATCGACTAGCGCAACAAGGAGTGCGGTTCACGCGTCACTACAGCCAGGCGTCTCCGTGTGCACCGGGGCGAGCTTCGCTGTACACCGGCATGTATCAAATGAACCATCGCGTGGTCGCCAACGGCACACCACTAGACCGCGGCATCGACAACGTTGCGCTCATGGCGCGTCGTGCGGGTTATACGCCCACGTTGTTCGGATACACCGATCAATCAATTGACCCGCGTCTCGCTGACGGTCCGGATGACCCACGTCTTTCCTCGTATGAAGGAGTCCTTCCCGGTTTCGAATGTGCATTGGACATCACCAAGAACTACGACAGTTGGCGTACGTGGTTGCGCGATCGCGGGTATGAAGCTGACGGTGATGTGAGAACTCTTCTGAGTACGGAAAATGAGCGTCCCGTCGAGGTGAGTGTTTCCACTTTTCTCACCGACCAACTTCTCGAGTGGATGGGTAACCAAGAACAAGGGTGGTTCGCGCACGCAAGCTTCATTCGACCTCACCCGCCGTATTCGGCCGCAGGTGAATTCAGCACCATGTATGACCCGGCACATGTGGGCGAACCGATTGCAGCGGCTGATGATGTGCATCCGTTCCATCAACTCATGCTCGCTCTCGACGGAACGAAGGCACCCACCGATGCGAAAGAACTCGCGCACATGCGTGCGCAGTATTTCGGAATGGTGAGCGAGGTTGATGCACAACTGGGTCGTATTTGGGGTGCACTCGAAGAATCAGGTCAGTGGGACAACACCATCATCTTGGTCACTGCTGACCATGCTGAATTGTTGGGTGATCACGGGCTGAAGGAGAAGGTGGGGTACTGGGAGACCAGCCAACACATCCTTTCCATCATTCGAGATCCGCGACATGCAGTCGCACACGGCTCAACGATTGATCAGTTCACGGAGAACGTAGATATTTTGCCCACGTTGAGCGACATGCTTGAACAAGAAGTTCCTTCACAATGTGATGGTCTTCCACTCACGCCGTTTATCGAGGGAAATGTTCCGCCCATATGGCGAGAGAGTGCGCACTGGGAATATGACTGGCGATTCTCGCTGGTCCCTCACTACCCACACGGTGTGCCGTTCAAGAGACATTTGGAAACCATGAACTTGGCAGTGCAACGAAGCAATGAATATGCCTATGTGCAGTTCGCCGATGGTGATTGGTTGTGCTTCGATCTTGTTGCAGACCCCACGTGGCGTACACCCGTGACTGACCCTGCGATTGTGATGCGCGAAGCACAGTCAATGCTGCAGTGGCGCATGCGCAACACCAATCGCACACACTCCGACTTCCTGGTGGAGAACGGTGGCATTGGTCGGTGGCCACGTGACGTGCCGTGGCGTTCCACATGAAAATATGTGATTCTCAGAGTTGAGTGGTCAACTTCTTGCGGCGACGAGCTGAGGGAATGATGAGGCCAGCAATCATTGCAAGACCAATTGGAATTGTAATGAGAACGCGAGTAATGGTTGATGTTCGCTTCACTGATCCGGCAACGACACCAATTGCGATTGTCGCCTTCTCACCAGTGCGTGAAACACCATCTACGGCAATGCGGTGTTGACCATCTTCCAGATTGGCAGGCACTGCGAATTGTGCAGTGCCGCTTCCTTGAGAATCAATTGAAACGGCGCCAAGACTCCGTGGTGTAGAGAACAACCACACACCCACGTCATTACTGGTGGCCATTCCAGAAATTTCGAGACGGATTGAACTTCCCGACACCAGTCGGACATTTCCATCTGCATCTAGTGGTGTGACTTTTCCTGTTGTATCAACGACGGAGACTTTTAATCGCATGCCAGCGGCGCTAGCAATCAATTGATTGTTCTCACGTGTGATGGCAGGTTCAATACTCTCACCGCCTATCACCGCAGAACCGGAGCCTGGATCGGCTGAGGGAACTGATGGTACAACCACTGTTGTGGTGGTGTTATTGGTAATTGTTGAAGTAGGTGCAACCGCTGTGGTTGGCGCCGTACTAGCAATCGTGGACGACACCTTTGGAATTTGTGATTGCGAGAGAACGGTAGTAGCGCTCTGCGCACTGGCGGCTGTGGTCACCGAGCTTGTAGGAACTGTGGTCGACGTAGTGGTCGACGTTGTGCTTGTCGTAGTGGTCGTAGTTGTTGTGGTTGTCGTAGTGGTCGTAGTTGGTGTGGGGCCAGAAATTTGCGTGACCACATTCGAACCAGTTGATGCAACCCATACGTGGTTGCTCTCCAAAAGCACCGTTCCAGGTTGGCTGCCAACGTTCAACGTGCTGGCTTCAACGGCCCCAGTTGTCGCATTGATTTGAGAGATGTACGCACCGTTGAAGTTTGGAGCCCAAATGACTGCACCGTCGTACACAAGGTTGGAAATATTGCCGCCGCCAAGATGCACGGTGCGGACCACGTTTCCAGTCGTACTGAGTTGAGTGACACTGTCGTTGCCTGTGGCCCCAACCCAAATGCTGCTACCCGCATAAATCACATTGGTGGGCTGCGAACCAACATTTGAGCTACTGATTACCGAGTTGGTGGACGGATCAATTCGGAAAACTTTTGCACTAGAGAAAGCAGTCGCCCACAACGATGCGCCATCAAAAGCAATACTCGCCATGTTGGACCCAGAAGTGGTGATAGTGGAAACACTCAACGTTGAAATGGTGATATCAGTGATGTTGCCCGATCCGCTACCAGGGATATACACGTGCCCGTTAACTAGCAACAGCATTCCCGGGTTTGAGGCAACGCTGATAGGAGAGCCAACGATGGCACCAGTAGAAGGATTGAATCGTTCGACTTTTGACGATGAGTATGACGTAGCCCACATATTGGTGCCGTCATACGCAAGACCAGAAATGCCGCTACCTGTGAGAGTGATGGTGCGAGTCACGGTTGCAGTGGTGGGGTTGATGTCGGTGACGGTATTCGACCCTGTGCTTGCAACAAAAAGATGGTTGCCGACCTGCACGAAGTGACACGGGTTGGCGCCAACAGCAATGGGAGATCCAACAACGGCGCCAGTTGTTGGGTTGATGCGTTCTACTTGGTTTGAGCCATACGCAGCTACCCATATGTATGTGCCATCTGCGTACAGGTCGCAGATGTTGCTTCCGTTCATGGAGATATTGCGTGTAACGGTGGCAGGTGAACCAATTGGGGCACCTTCAGCGATTGCAATGGGTGCTGTGGCCACAACGATTGCAACTGCTGCAATCACGCGAGCAAGACGACTCAAACGTGAAGTCGGTGTCTGTCCCAAGAGTTTCATAAGGCGTAAAACCTACCAACCAGACGTAAAACTCAAATGGAGCCCAAGATGAGAATCGAACTCACGACCTACGCATTACGAGTGCGTTGCTCTACCGACTGAGCTACCTGGGCGGGTAGGTGTACAACTTTACCGACTGAATGGGCTCGCTCGGCAAGCCTTAGAAATTGCGATAGATCTCACGTCGATGACCGAGTTCAAAAATGGTGATGGTCAGGATGTTGTTGTTGACCGAGTAGAGAATTCGGTAATCTCCGGCTCGCAATCGATATTCAGAACTGCCCTTGAGGGGGCGTGAATTGGGCGGAAATGGGTCGATGGATAGCACACGAATTGCGGCGTCAACCCTGATTCTTGTCTTCTGATCTAATTGGGCGAGTGCTTTCTTGGCAGCTCGCGAAAACACGATTGTGTACTGGGTCATTCAAGTCCTAAATCGCGACGAACTTCTTCCCATGGGATAGTCCCATGTACTTCGATGTCGGCCTCGACTTCTTTGATCCGTTCCAGATCTTCGAGATCTTCAAGCGCATTCATCAATTCGTCGTATCGCTCGTAACTAATGACAACTGCTTGAGGCTTGCCGTACTTCTCGAGGATGACGGCCTCTGTTTGGCACAGCTCTATGACGGCTGGCAATTGTTCTCTTGCTTGACTGATTGGCATATTGGCCATGTGGAGAAATGTACAACCTTCTTGGAAGTGTTGTACAAAACTGGTTCAGATGTCGCCGGGAACTCGAGGTGCGTCAGGGTCGGGAATGGATCGGGCAATGCGTATTGCGAGCCATATAAAGAGGAATTGGAACGGCAGGCGACCGTAGGCCACCAGTTGCTCATTGAGTGCTCGGTCGCGCCAGTCCCAGGCCATGTAGAGGTTGGCGGGATACACGCCGATGAACAGCCACACGGCCGCAATGGCGCCATCACGTCGTCGCGATGGGCGAAGCAGGTGATATGCAATCACCAATTCGGCAACACCACTTGCGTAGGTCCAGAACTCTCGTGTGGGTGGCAACCATGGCGGAACGATGTCGTTGAAGAATTGTGGAGACGCGAAGTGCATGACTCCGGCGAACGCCAAGAAGATTCCCATCACCACGGCGACTCGGTTCCAAATGTGGTCAGTCATGTGTTGTCTCCAGTACGAATTGCAAAGCAGCATCGGCTTGGGGCGATGGCAGTGCCCAGATGAGATCTCGCAACAGAATGGCTTCGTTGGCGTTGAGAGCCAGTCGCCGCATTGATTCGTGGAGTCGGTCGATGGCATGCACGTACGACTCGGGGCGAAGGATGTCTGTTTTGGTGGCGAGTTCATCGCGATACACGCTGGCGATTTCGGTGAGGCCATCACGTAGTTCGTCGGTGCGATGACGACGAATTTCACGTTTGTGTTTGTCTTCCAGAGCTTTCTTGCCGCCACGTTTCACACCCATGAGTTTGAGTGTGTTTTCTAGATCGATGATTTCTTGTTCATGCTGACGTTGCAGTGGTTCCACTGATTCATCGATGAGGGCCATGATTTGTTCCACGATGGCAATAACGGTTGCACCAGTGCCGTCTATGCGACGGGGAATGTTGGCGAAGAACTCTCGGCGATGTGCGAGCTGATGATCAGATGCCAACAAGCGCGCGCGAGTGAGACTGCCGTGAGAAGACTTTGCCGCCACTAACGCAGTGTCGTGATTGGCGCCTTCGTGAACCAGGATTTCCGTGATGGTGTCGACACTGAGCGGGCTGAAGTTGATGGTGAGACAACGCGATGCAATGGTGACAAGAGTGTCGGCAACTTGTTCGGCCAGCATGATGAAGTACACACCTGGTGGTGGTTCTTCAATTGTCTTCAACAACATGGCGCTGGCAATGGGAGCCATGAGGTGCACTTCGTGCATGATGATGACTTTTCGTGAACCCTCTGTAGGAGTGACACCGGCAATGCCGATGATTTCTTCAGCCTTCTCTTTGAGAATGGATGCGCCTTCGCGACGCACTTCGTGAATGTCGGGGTGTACGCCGCGCAATGCCATGTCGTTGGTGCGATGCCATGGGTCGCTCGATTCGGAGAGAAGTGAACCGGCGAATGCACGTGCTGCCTCTTCCTTACCGCAACCCTCGGGGCCGACGAAGAGATACGCGTGCACCGGCTGGACAAGCGAATGTGTGAGTTGATCGATAGCGCGTTCTTGACCGCGAATTGAATCCCACACTGAAGCCACGTAGGCAGGTTACTAACGGAGTCTGTCGGTCACTGCGGTACGAATGGCAAGTTCCACGTCGTCTTTGGAAGCAGTGCCGTCGATCACGATCCAACGCTCCGGGTCTGCTTCACGAATCTCGGCAAAACCCTCGTTGATGCGTGCAAAGAAGTCCGCACCCTCTCGCTCGAAGCGGTCCAGATTTCGTTTTGCGAGTCGCTCATTCAGAATCGGCGTTGGCACGGAGATGAACACCACCACATCGGGAAGGCGCCCGTTGAGAGCCCATGTGGAAATGGTGAGCAGATCGGGTGTGCCCAAGCGACGGCCGTAGCCCTGATACGCGAGTGTGGAGTAGATACTGCGATCACTCACCACGTGCTGACCACGGTCCAGTGCGGGCTGAATGATTTCGGCCATGTGTTGAGCGCGGTCGGCTGCCATGAGCAACGCCTCGGTGCGAGGAGACAAGTCGGTGTTCTCGGGGTCGGCCAGAATGCCGCGCAGTAACGATCCGATACGTGTGCCACCAGGTTCACGAGTGATGACCGCATTGAGGTGTTCACCCAAGCGCTTGGTGTGCGTGCTCTTGCCGCAACCCTCGAGTCCCTCGAGCGCAATATATAGAGGAGTACTCACTCTGAATCGGAAGCTTTCGGGGCTATCTTCTTCTTCGCTGGCGCTTTCTTGGCTGCCGCCTTTTTCT
>JALQYL010000190.1 GCA_023254135.1 Ilumatobacteraceae bacterium
GAACAGGCCGCAGAAGGTGACGATCTCACCTACGGCGAAGTCGTTATTGACTCTCACACCGCAGCGGTCAAGACATTCGGTGGCTACAGCGAACTCACTCGCCAGGCTCTCGAGCGTTCATCCAGCGCATACCTGGATCACGTTCTCCGCGCCCAGGCAATCGCAGCAGGTAAGGCCGTCAACGGATTCATCCGCGACGAATACCTGGCAGAACACGCCCTCCAGGTAACCGCAACCAACACCGTCGCAATCCCAGCGACTCCCGGATACTCGGATTGGTTGAACGCAGCGATCGACGCCCAGGTCAAGTTCCAGGCACAGGGCCTAAGCCTTGACGCCCTCATCGTTGACAAGGCGACCTTCAAGTCGCTCCTCACCGTTGAGTCCGCAGATGGCCGTCCCGTGTTCCTCGTAACCGGTGCTGGATCCAACAACGTTGGTTCTCTCTCGGTTCGTGGCCTCTCGGGTGACCTCGCCTCGATCCCCGTGATCATGGACGCTGGCCTCGCATCTGACGAGATCGCATTCGTGAACTCGGGCGCGTTGCGATTCTACGGTTCCGCAGTTGCTCGTCTCCAGGACGAGAACATCGTGAACCTCTCCAAGCAGTTCTCCGTCTACATGTTCGGAGCAGTTGCGCACGAGATCCCATCGGCAATCGTTCCCGTTATCGTTGACTAGGGATTAGTTCAATGGATTACACCAACCTCCAGGAATACGTCGGCGCACCCGAATCGGATGCCGCCTATGTAGAGGAATGCTGGGATGAGGCAACCGCCCTCGTCAACGTATTCGTCGGCGACGAGACGGTCCCCGTGGCCATTCTCGATCGTGCCTTCCTGGAGGTTGGTTCCGAACTATATCACCGCCGCCAGGCTCCCAACGGGATCGCACAATTCGCATCTATGGACGGATCTCCCGTCCGTGTAGCGCGTGATCCTATGCTCGGCGCGTATCCTCTGCTCCAACGATTCATGGTTCCGGGCCTCGCATGAGTACGATCGGGGACATGAGACAAGCCATCGCGGACGTCGTTGAAACGGCGACCTCGATTCCGGCGTTGCCTTATGCTCCCGGCCGTCTCATCGTGCCTTCGGCCGTAG
>JALQYL010000191.1:0-552 GCA_023254135.1 Ilumatobacteraceae bacterium
GCAGAAGTTAGTGATACCGGTGCACCAATCTCTGTTCCTGTCGGAGATATTACCAAGGGTCACGTATTTAACGCACTCGGCGAATCACTGGACGTTCCTACTTCATCATTAAATGTGCAAGAGCGTTGGCCAATCCACCGCGAAGCACCAGCTTTCGATCAACTTGAATCAAAGACTGAAATGTTCGAAACCGGTATCAAAGTTGTAGATCTACTAACACCATATGTACGTGGTGGAAAGATTGGTCTATTCGGTGGTGCAGGTGTTGGTAAGACAGTTCTTATTCAGGAAATGATTTACCGCGTAGCGGAAAACTTCGGTGGCGTTTCTGTATTCGCAGGCGTCGGAGAACGTACTCGTGAAGGTAACGACTTGTTCCTTGAAATGACCGAAACTGGCGTTATCAATAAGACTGCATTGGTCTTCGGTCAGATGGACGAACCACCTGGAACTCGTCTTCGCGTTGCACTTTCAGCGCTAACAATGGCGGAATACTTCCGCGATGTTCAGAAGCAGGACGTGCTTCTATTCATCGACAACATCTTCCGCTTT
>JALQYL010000191.1:562-1098 GCA_023254135.1 Ilumatobacteraceae bacterium
ATCAGCCAACACTTGCTGACGAAATGGGTCAGCTACAGGAGCGCATCACTTCAACTCGTGGTCACTCAATTACATCTATGCAGGCAATTTACGTTCCTGCTGACGATATTACTGACCCAGCGCCTCACACCACATTCGCTCACTTAGATGCGACAACAGTTTTGTCTCGTCCGATTTCAGAGCTTGGTATCTATCCTGCGGTGGATCCACTGGATTCAACTTCACGTATTTTGGATCCACGTTATATCGGCGAGCACCACTTCCGTGTTGCAAACCGCATCAAGCAAATTCTGCAACGTTACAAGGATCTGCAAGACATCATCGCAATTCTTGGTATCGATGAACTCTCTGAAGAGGATCGCATTCTCGTAGGACGTGCTCGTCGTATCCAACGTTTCTTGTCACAAAATACCTTCGTAGCAAAGGTCTTCACTGGTATCGACGGATCATTTGTTCCGCTATCTGAAACTATTGCCGCATTTGAAGCGTTAGCTGATGGCAAGTATGACCATGTTCCTGAGCAAGCATTCTTTATG
>JALQYL010000192.1 GCA_023254135.1 Ilumatobacteraceae bacterium
GGTCGCGACGTGTATCCCATCGACACGGCCGTACCTGTCATTCGCTCCGCTGCTTGTGACCAAGCGCGGAAAGTGCCGCGCGGTGTGGTGGTGTTGTCGTTCGGAATGCAAATAGCCGGGGGAGCCGCCAATGGTTTCGGCAAATCCATCACACGTGAGCAAATGATTGCCACCGCTTCGGCGTGGGCCACGGGACTCGCCGAATGTGCCTCCGGACCATGGGAAGTGTCCATTGGCACCAGTAACTCTGGCGGTGTCACACGCTACAACGGTTATCTGGGCGGGAAGGCGTGGGCAAAACTCGTTGACGACGCTCGCGCTGCCTCAGACCCTCGCACGGTTGTGTCTGGCGCAGTGGACCTGGAACCAGGTTGGGGACCTCCGGGGCAAGCGCGCGCGTGGGTGGATGGTTACGTGGACAACACCAAGTCGCGTTTGTGGAATTTTGGCTCTGCCGACGGCTGCCCGCAAACAATCTCCACCGATCTCACCTGCAACAACGGCTGGACAATTGATGATGTGTTGTGGGTGTCATCGCATGCAGGCGCCAATGTTTTGGCGATGCCGCAAATTCACACACAGAGCGGATCGCAGTCGCGTCAGTGGGCGGTTCTTGCTGCACGCGCTGTTGAGATGGGTATGCCGCTGCGATTAGCGGCAATTACTGTGCAAACGGCAGCGTGCTCTCAAGTGTCTTCTGGTTGTTCCACCACCGGCATATCCGCATGGGATGGCTGGAGCCAGTTGCGGCGTTATCTCGATGCGCAACCCACCACAAAAGGTTTCAAAGTGGGCGCGCCCATGGATATTCGTTGGGGCTGGGCGAATGGTTTCGTGATTCCTCCCGAGACAACCACAACGACCACCACCACCACTTCGTCAACTCTTGCGCCCACCACAACTACCGTGGCGCCAACGACAACCACCACCAGTCCGATAACCACCACCACCTAGTTCCACTTCCAACGTGTCGCGTGTGGAGGGATACAGTGCCCTCATGGCGAAGGTAAAAGCGAACACCTGGAACGATCTCGACATTGAGATTGAGTATGAAACGTTTGGTAATCCGAATGATCCAGCGTTGTTGTTGGT
>JALQYL010000193.1 GCA_023254135.1 Ilumatobacteraceae bacterium
GGCAGGAACACCTTCTTCACGGGGCGCACCTTTCCGTCGGAAGGGTGGGCAAGTTCAGTGAGGGAGTCTTCTGAGAAATCCTGCTGGACCTCGATGGTCTCGCCGGTTTCAACGAACTTGTACACGTATGTAGGCATGAGATTCTCCGGGGTTGGCACTCTGGTCCGTCGAGTGCCAAATGGTATCTGACTACGCTGGAAATTCATATGAGAGCTCGCACCGCCGTTATTCCTGCTGCGGGATTGGGCACCCGTTTCTATCCCGTCACCAAAGCGGTGCCCAAGGAACTACTCCCTATATATGACGTGCCGGCGCTGCAGTTGGTGATGGACGAGGCCGTGGGGGCCGGTGCCGACCACATTGTGCTGGTGTCCAGCCGAGTGAAGACGCCCATTGAGAAGTTCGTGACGCCCGATGCCGCCGTGGTGGAAAAGGTGCGCGCCTCGGGCCGTGAAGATCTGGCGAATCGCCTGGCGCGCATTGGCACCGACGTGAAGGTGACCATCACGTATCAGGACAACCCGCATGGCCTTGGTCATGCTGTGGGTTGTGCGCGCGCAGCCGTGGGCGATGAGCCCTTCATGTTGTTGTTGCCCGACGAACTGCGCAGTGGTCCGCAGTTGTTGAATGCGCTGGCCGATTCGTGCGAGAAGCGTGGCGTGTCGGCCATCGAGTTGTTGCGCGTGCCCATGGAGAAGGTGAGCGCGTATGGCGTGATTACACACTTGCCTGGTGCGCCGGCCGATGGCCCGTTTGACATTGTGGGCATTGTTGAGAAACCCGCGCGAGAAGATGCGCCGAGTGACCTCATCATCGCGGGCCGTTACGTGTGTACACCCGACATCTTCGAAAAGATCGACATCATCAAGCCCGCACCGAACGGCGAACTTCAGTTGACCGATGCTTTGGAATTGCAATCAGGTGATTCACCCATTACCGGAGTTCTCAGCACGGTGACGCGTTGGGATACCGGCACGCCGATGGGTTGGTTGGAAGCCGTTGTTGATGCTGCGTTGAGCAACGCAGATTCTGCAGATGCCGCACGTGCACTGTTTGCAGATCGTTTAGCGCGCTAGTTACTCAGCGACGC
>JALQYL010000194.1 GCA_023254135.1 Ilumatobacteraceae bacterium
GAACACCTGCAACATTGGAACCAATCGGTGCCCGTCATGACTCCCGTACGTCCCTGGGAATTGATTCAATTGGGCAACTGTGGTTCGCCCATTGAAACGGAAGCAGGGTGGGTGCTGCTCACACATGGGGTGGGTCCCATGCGCACGTACTCAATCAGTGCATCGTTGCTCGACCTCAATGACCCCATGCGCGTGTTGGGAAATCTTGCAGAGCCTTTGATTGCACCGCATCCGGAACAACGCGATGGTTATGTACCCAACGTGGTGTATTCGTGCGGGGGAATGTTGCACGGCAAGCAACTGGTGCTGCCGTTCGGAGTGGCTGATCAGTCGATTGGATTTGCCATCGTGGATATGGATGAGTTGTTGTCGCGGCTCACATCGCCCGCACAATAAAGAAGGAGCGGCGACACCGAAGTGTCACCGCTCCTTGAAGTGGTTGCGCTAGATGCGCGACGACTTACTTGACTTTTGCGACCTTGAAAAGGCCTTCGCTCACAAGGGTCCAACCGATGTTGGATCCTTCTTGAGCTGCAATTGCGAAGATGAACAACGCGCCACCGGCCATCGAGATGTTCTTCATGAAGCCGATCATTTCGGACTGCTTTGCGGCCGCCTCAGCCTTCCAGAAGTCGTGCATCTTCACGGCCATGAGAACCAGAAGCACGGCGATAACGAGAGCCCCGAGGTCTGCGTAGACACCGAGAATGATGGAAAGTCCGCCAAGAAGAAGGACCACGCCGGAAAGTTGTACGGACAACTTGGGCATAGGAACCTTCTTGAACTGTGCGTAGCCGGTCATGGCGGCAACGTTCTTGGGAACCAGGTGGTTGATGCCGCTCATGATGAACATGAATGCGAACAAAATACGTGCGATGAGCAGTACTGCAGCCATATGTATCTCCTTAAGTAGAAATGGTTGAGACCGCAATCATAAACAGAAAGTAATTGCGATAGCAACGATTGTCGTGCAGACGGTATATTGGCGAGATGGCAACGAAGTGGCTGACCCCCCAAGAAATGACCGCATGGCGTGGATTCATTGCCGTTTCCAATGATTTGTGGCG
>JALQYL010000195.1 GCA_023254135.1 Ilumatobacteraceae bacterium
CGACTATCGTCACTTTCCAGCGCTCGTACATCGTTTCGGCCGGCGGCTGGACAGTGCCATCGAACGTGAACAAAGTCGATGCACTCATCGTGGGCGGTGGCGGTGGCGGCGGTGGCGGCAACGACAACACCGGGTGGTCCGGCGGTGGTGGTGGCGCCGGTGGTTACAAAACACTCACCAACTCAGCAGTCACTGCTGGTGGCGTGGTGCGGGTGAGCGTTGGCGGTGGCGGTTTACGAGGAAACTTGAACAGTACGACTCCCGGCACAAACGGCACCGGTTCACAGTTCAACACCACTTCTGTGAGTGGTGGCGGTTTCGGCGGTCAATCGAGTGTCGCTGCCGGAAACGGATCGTCGGGTGGTGGCGGCGGCACGTATGGAACCACATCCACGGCGGGTACGGGTATCAGCGGTGAAGGTTTTGCTGGTGGCGCCGCAAACAGTGCATGTTGTGCCGGCGGTGGCGGTGGCGGTTCTGCCGGAGCAGGCGGTGCAGCTGTCAGCACCACGCAAGGCGGTGCGGCCGGCAACGGAACTTCGAACAGCATCACAGGCACTGCCACCTACTACGCAGCAGGTGGTGCTGGTCAGGGCTTCAGCACTGCTGGTGCCGCAGGTTCCGCGGGCGGTGTGGCAGTCGGTGCGAGTGGCGGCGCCAACACCGGTTCCGGCGGTGGCGGCGGTGGCGGCACATCTGCCAACTGGACCACTCCAGGTTGGGGTGGCACGGGCGTGGTGATCGTGAAATACGCAACTACTCTCGCAGTAGGCGCGACCAACCGATACATCAACGTCACTGGAGCCACCACATCGGGGGTGCAGGTACCCGACAACAATCTGCTCGACTTCTCCACCGACTTCACCGCTGAAGCATGGATTTATACCAACACATCAGATGGAAACAATCGCGTATATGTGGGCAAGGAAAACATGTTCCTGTTCGCGGTCAACAACTTGACCATCACCTATGCAATGTACGGAACTGGAGCAACATGGACCTGGAACTCATCAGGTCTGACAATTACTACTGGCGCATGGTTTCACAT
>JALQYL010000196.1 GCA_023254135.1 Ilumatobacteraceae bacterium
AGATGGTCAAGGTCTATCTGGCGGTGAAGCGCCGCCTCCAGCCTGGCGACAAGATGGCGGGTCGTCACGGTAACAAGGGTGTTGTGTCGCGCATCGTTCCGGTCGAGGACATGCCTTACATGGCCGACGGTACCCCTGCCGACATCGTGTTGAACCCCTTGGGCGTTCCATCACGCATGAACGTGGGCCAGGTGCTGGAAGTTCACTTGGGCTGGGCTGCCAAAGGCATTGGCCACCGCATTGGTGACATGCTGCAAGCCGAAGCCCGCGTGGCCGAGTTCCGCAAGTTGTTCGAAGAACTCTACAACGGCATCGGCCGCAAAGAAGACTTGTCGCAGTTGTCTGACCAAGACGTTTTGGCCATGGCAGAAAACCTCAAAGGTGGTTTGCCATTCGCCACGCCCGTGTTCGACGGCGCTGCGGAAGAAGAAATTCGCGCCATGTTGAAACTGGCTTACCCCGATGACTTGGCTGCACGCAAAGGTTTGACTGCCACTCGCACACAAGCGCATTTGTTTGATGGCCGTACCGGCGAAGCTTTCGAGCGTCCCACCACCATCGGCTACATGCACTTCTTGAAGTTGCACCACTTGGTCGACGACAAAATGCACGCCCGTTCTACAGGTCCTTACTCACTGGTCACGCAGCAGCCTTTGGGCGGCAAGGCCCAGTTTGGTGGCCAGCGTTTCGGCGAGATGGAGGTGTGGGCTTTGGAAGCTTACGGTGCCTCCTATGTGTTGCAAGAGATGCTCACGGTCAAGTCCGACGACGTGCAAGGTCGTACCAAAGTGTACGAAAGCATCGTCAAAGGCGAACACACCATCAGTGCCGGCATGCCCGAATCCTTCAACGTCTTGGTCAAGGAAATTCGTTCCTTGGGTCTCGACATTGAACTCGAGCGTTCTTGAACCCCTGCTAGATTAATAAAAGGAAGAGTCTCATGAAATCACTTCTGGACCTGTTCAAGCAGTTCACACCGGACGAGCATTTTGATGCCATCCGCATTGGCTTGGCTTCACCCGAAAAAATCCGTTCTTG
>JALQYL010000197.1 GCA_023254135.1 Ilumatobacteraceae bacterium
CATTGGTTTGTTGAATGAAGTGGTGGAGCCAGACGCTCTCATGGCGCGCGCCATGGAATTGGCCACCACGGTTGCCACCGGAGCCACACAAGCTGCACGCATCATCAAGCGCGTGGTGGACGCCGGTATCGAAACCGATCTTGCCTCTGGTCTCACCATGGAATTGCACGGCTTCGAAGAGGTGTTCCACACTGCCGACAGCCAAATTGGCGTGCAGAGCTTCCGCGAGAACGGACCTGGCAAGGCCACCTTCACCGGCAAATAATCACATGCATCACTTTCGTGCGCCCGGCGCGCGTCGCATTGTTTCGGCATCTCTCATCATGGGCGTTGCATTCGTCATTTTTGGGTTGTCGTTCGGCGTTCTATCGGTTGCTGCTGGCGCCAGCATCGCGCAAACGTGTGTGTTGTCATTGTTTGTGTTCACCGGTGCATCGCAAATGTCCGCCGTGAGCGTGTTGGCGTCGGGTGGCAGTGTGGCGAGTGCATTCGGTGGCGCGGTTCTCTTGGGTGGACGTAACGCGGTGTATGGCCTCGCCATGGCTCCGGTGTTGCGCGAAAGTTCTTTCGCCACGCGACTCATCGGCGCGCAGTGGGTGATCGACGAAACCACTGCACTCACCACGGCAGAACCACACGCATTGCGTCGCATGACATTTTGGGTGTCCGCGCCCATTCTCTACGCCAGTTGGAACTTGGGCACGCTGATTGGCGCACTTGTTGGGTCCAGTATCAATCCCAGCGACTTCGGTCTCGACGTGGCGTTCCCTGTGATGTTCACTGCCATGCTTGCACCGCACCTCGCAACGCCAACAGGGAAGAAGGCCGCAGTATTCGGAGGCATCACCACTGTGGTGCTCGCACCGTTCTTGCCCATTGGTGTTCCCATTCTCGTGGCGGCGACTGGCATGTTGTTTGGTCTGCAGTCATCGGGAGTTCCCGCACCCACCGCACCAACGGACGGTGCACCATGAGTTGGGGATTCGTTCTGGCGCTTGGCGCGACCGCATACTTCACGAAATTGCTGGGCGCAGT
>JALQYL010000198.1 GCA_023254135.1 Ilumatobacteraceae bacterium
TAGAGTTCTACGGCCCTGGTGTTTCCTCTGTTCCTTTGGCAAACCGCGCCACCATCGGAAACATGAGCCCCGAGTTCGGTTCAACCGCAGCAATGTTCCCTGTTGACGATGTCACCCTGGACTACCTGCGTCTCACCGGTCGTTCCGAAGAGCAGGTCGCCCTCGTTGAGGCATACTCCAAGGCTCAGGGCCTCTGGTTTGACCCCAGCAGTGAGCCCAACTTCTCTGAGTACATGGAGCTCGACCTCTCGACTGTTGTTCCCTCGATCTCAGGTCCAAAGCGTCCCCAGGACCGCATTGAGCTTTCCAAGGCTCAAAGCCAGTTCGCTGAGGACGTCAAGAACTACTCCCACGGTGACTCTGTCAAGGTCAGTGTCGATGGGGGAGAAGAGTTCGAGCTGAAGAATGGTGCCGTCACCATTGCAGCTATCACTTCCTGCACCAACACCTCCAACCCTTCCGTCATGCTCGCTGCTGGTCTTCTAGCACGAAACGCAGTGAAAAAGGGCCTCAAGACCAAGCCTTGGGTCAAGACCACCTTGTCTCCCGGATCCAAGGTCGTCACCGATTACTACGAAAAGGCAGGGGTTACTCCTTACCTTGACGAGCTCGGTTTCTACCCAGTTGGTTACGGCTGCATGACCTGCATCGGTAACTCTGGTCCTCTCAAGGATGAAATCTCTGCGGCAATCAACCACAACGACCTCGCTGTGACTGCTGTTCTTTCGGGTAACCGTAACTTCGAGGGCCGTATTAGCCCCGACGTCAAGATGAACTATCTAGCAAGTCCTCCTTTGGTTATTGCTTATGCACTTGCTGGATCAATGGACTTTGACTTCGAAAAGGACGCACTCGGAACTGGTTCCGACGGCAACCCTGTCTACCTCAAGGACATCTGGCCTGAGACCTCTGAAGTTGAGAAGGTTATTGGCGAGTCCATCGACACCGCCATGTTTGACCACGAATACTCTTCCGTCTTCAACGGTGATGAGCGCT
>JALQYL010000199.1 GCA_023254135.1 Ilumatobacteraceae bacterium
ATGCTCAGCAGTTACGTGATGCCTTCAGAAGAAGGTCCGCATCGCAAGTACTACGGCATGACACCCGTGGGTAGGGAATCGCTCGCTACACAACGTGATCAATGGGTCGCGTTCTGTGCAGTCATCAACACCATCGTGAACACCAAGGAGAACAACTGATGTCAACGAACATGGAACTCGCAATTGAATTTGCCAACAAGGTGCGCGCCGAACTGCGTCACCTTTCACCTGAAGAAATGGCCGACCTCACCGATGGTCTCGAAGCCGACATTGCCTCATCACTTGACGATGGAGCCGACATTGGAACTGCTGAAAAGTATGCAAGCGACTTGCTGAGTGCTGCTGGACTGGCGAAACCATCAGACTCAAATCAAGTGAGCGACACCATGCGCCGCATGTTGATCAAGGTAAAGAATGCGACAGAATCAATCGCAGACCTGGCGCCAGCATGGTGGGTGTTCCGCGCATGGGTTGCAACACAGGTTTTCGGCTTCTATGTGAATCATGATGACACCGGACGTCCAATCACGTTGGAATGGTCCGAGAAGCCTTGGCTCGGATTCGTGATCTTCGTCGGGCTGTTGTTCGTGTCGGTGAAGATGGGTCGGTCACGCCCTGCGAAATGGCAGCTTCTCACCAACATCTCCCACGTGCTTTTGGCACTGGCCGGTCTCGGATTGCTCTTCGCCGCGCCACGAACAGGTGGTTGGTTCGTGTACAGCGCCGATGGGTCGTCTCCCACCACAACCGTTGATGCAATCAATGGCATGTGTCCGTTGACTCCAGTTCCTGATGTTCAACATCTGACCTTGAGGGAAGCTGAAGAGATTCTTGGCGGTGACTTCACCTACTTCTACGAAGACTCGCAAACACATGAACCGGTGCAGCCAACCGAAGCTGACATGGGGTCTATTGAAATAGTTGAGCAGTTTCCAGTTCCAGGGAACGAAATATGTGCATCGAGGCAGCTGTTGAAATTGTCAATTCCTCTCCT